>NZ_JASISN010000006.1:0-164187 GCF_030063085.1 Planococcus sp. S3-L1
CGGGAACATGGTATTCTGTTTCATAAGGGACACCTCTTCCTGTAGTTGTTGGTTCGCACTTACAGTCTACAAGAAAGGTGTCTCTTTTTGTATTCATTTGGATGATTCTGGCTAATCAACACGCGTGATATCGTAAGCAAAGTTAGTAGTGCTGCGATTGCTAGAAGAGCAATATTGCCTATAAATGCATAGCCAGACAAATCGATGCGAAAATCGTCTTCAAGTAAAACTAGCATTCCGAAAAATCCAACCAATGCGCCAATAATCAGCTGACCACTTGTTTTTAACATTTTCTTCATCCTAACTCCTCCTCGTCGAATTGAAAAATCTCTTGAACCGGTTTATCAAAGACCCGCGCAATTTTCATTGCAATGAGCAACGAAGGCATAAACTCTTCGCGTTCGATCAAACTTACGGTTTGGCGTGAAATCTTTGCACGTTTCGCCAATTCTGTTTGATTTATACCTAAACTCGCCCTTAACTCCTTTAACTTTGTTTTCATGTCTTCACCTCTTTATAACTAAAGTGTAAACGATACGTTTCAAAATGACAAATATATTAGTCAAAAATGCGACTTTAATGTTAAAAATTCTTTTTACAAGCAAGACTAGTTAAAACGAGAAATGTTCTCTATCAACTATATTCTTGAAATAAGGTACAATCAAATTACTCGAGTATATGAAAGAATTATCTGATTTCCCTTAAATTAAATACAATTCTAAATGAGTTGTTTTTTATTTCCTGTTAAATGGGGACTGTATTTATGGAAAGTCATTGTTAATGTTAATGCAAGGGCTTATCGGTATGTTCGGTTAAATAATAATGTCATTAAGAAGACATAACCTTTAACAAAAGGACCATTTTGTAGAATATATAGGTAACTTCTTTACCCTTTATCCGTCTAACGATAAAAGGAGGGATTAGCTGAGAATGCGAATATTATTTTTAAGTTTGTCTGTTTTTATTTTATCAACAACTATTGGATGTTCTAATTCTTCAATTACACCAGAAACTTATACAACTCAAAATCCGGACGCAAAAGAGATTTTAACATTAGACCCTAAGGCTGATATATTTCAACTCGATGGTGTGATTTATCAGACTGGAATTGAGTGGGTTGAAGAACTGTCTTTAACCAAAGATGAACAGGTAGGAGAAATAAAAACAAGAAATGATACTGATACAAACTTTGAAGGTGGTATGTCGAACAAGTTGCCTGTTGGTGCAAAAATTTATTCAGCTGAAGAATCGGATGAAGTTGCAGGGCCAATTTTACTCGTAGAATCAGAGGGGAAACTCCTTAAATACTACGGACTTGTGGAAGGTTAACCAATTTATCTATATCCATAATCGGATACGATTGTTGAGTAAACTTTTTAGAAAAGAATAGCCTTTGTTTTAGAATTGAGGCAAAGACTAACCTCATCATATAAATTCATATGAAGTAAGTAAAACCAAATGAGATTCTTTGCTCAGAAATGAAAATAGTATCGACAATCCTCTGTTTTCTATACGCCGATTGTAAAATTAAGCTAGACAACTGAAAAAGCCATCCTCCAAAGAAGATGACTTTCCTTTTTTCCGACGCCTATTTCCTCGGTTCCTCATATTTAAGGATGCAATTATTTATTCTTGCCGTGTGAATATCATTAGAACCTAGTTGGATTTTCTTTTCACCAATCCACATTTCATCTATTTCACTAAAGTGATGCGTCTTTACTACATTACGTACTTGTAATACTGTTTTAAGAGATTCAATTTAGGCTCAATAAATAGAGCTGAGGAATTAATTTTCGATTTCAAGAATAGCCTCGATTTCTTCTTGGACCTCTCGATTCACCAAACGAGAACGTTTTTTTCTCAATTCAAGATCCATTTCTTGGTCAATAAAGTTATTCGTATGTTTGTCAAAACAATTAAAACAAATCGAGTAAAAATCTTTTGTCTCTTTCTTTAAAAAATTAAATTCCCACGTTTCAAGTTCTAAATAACTTACTTGATCTTTTGTTTCTTTTCCACATAATTCGCAAGTTGTTTTCATGATAAAAAAATCCTTTCATACAACTACCTTTTATTTTTTTCCTGACGCTCTTTGATTCTTTTTAAACGCCCATGATATTTCAATATATTCGCTTGTGATTGTTTGGCATCTTCGCTAGTAGGCTGCAAGTTGGCAATATCCCAATATTTTATAACGACATCTAATACTTGGTCAAAGTATTGCAGTGGTCCATAATTCGTATCTATGGCAATGGTTTTCATTCTATCCTTAAAGTCTGGCATAACGGCGCCTGGCATAGAGAAATTAATAATTACTTTCTCAAAAAAAACAATGAAATTCGGATCAAGTTCAAGATGGGCTTTCACTGTGTCGCGATAGAATGCATAATGAAGTGCTTCGTCTTTCGCTACACGTCGAAGTAATGTTGCTAAATCTTTGTCGTAAAGACCCGCTACCTTAGCTACATTATTATAAAAAACGAGTGTAGCTAACTCTTGCAAAGTAGTATAGGCCATTGTTGCTAGAGGATTCGTGAAATCTGGAAACCAACCACTCTCAACTACTCGTTTTCTTAATTGATGCAATCTTACGGGATCAACATTTCGTGTCACCAATAAATACGTTTCCAGTAAGTTAGAGTGCTGGTCTTCTTCAGCCGTCCAAGTGCGTACGAAATCATTTATGACTTCCATTGAATTTTTAAATGTATAATCCAAATGCGAAGTATACCAAGGTAAATTTACTTCTGTAAGTAACGCTGTTTCTACCGCAATAACTACACCTTCTGGAAGAGTTACTTGACTCTCCTCCCAAGGAACTCGTTTAAAGGACATGGCCTTGTCCCATGGTATAAATTCGTGATAGCTCCAATCAATATTTGCAGAACGTTCCTTATGTAATTGATATAATTCTTTAAGGCGTGGTTCTAAGCGTATATCTAAATCTGAATTTAACATGATCTATTCTCCTTTAGGTGTTTTCCTAACTTTAAACCATTTGAATTTTTTTAACAATAAGAAAAGCAACTTTAACTGATGCTGATGAGCTTCAAAAATGCATGCATTCAGCTTATTTAAAGTATTCGGATAGGATAAACATTAACAATCTACCTCCAATGAATGTAGATTATAAAGATGAAATAGCTTTTTTTCCAGTTTGGGTTGTGGAGTTTAATAACCAACTAATCGCTGGATTGGTATTAGTATTTGAAGAAGATTATGCATCACTTGCTAATATTGCTATAGATCCTGACTTTCAAGCTAAAGGTTTAGGGAAGTTTTTACTAAACTTTGCAGAACAGGAGATAAGAAATAGAGGATATTTAGAGATGAAATTGGCTACTCATGTTTTATTCACTGAAAATGTATTATTTTATCAAAAACGAGGGTGGGTTATTGTCGATCAAGATGAAACTAAGGTCTATATGAAAAAGTATTTGAAATGAGTTTTTCACACACGGGTGCGATTGTTGAGTAACCATTTTGAAAGAAGCACTTGGTAATGCATCCCAAAAGTTGGAGTTTAAATCTAACTTTTGGGATGTTTTTATATGGCAAAATTTCTATAGAGCAACCGAAAATAAATACTCGGTTACAAAGTGCTATCGCCAATCTTCTTTTTTCTGTACTTAAATGGCATATTTTATGAACTCTTGTTGGAAAAGCAATAATCCAATACACTCGCCTCTCCCATTAAAACAGTCTTTGCAGAAAAGTTCGAGACGATGATTGTAAGAGGTACAGTCGATACTCAGTCATTTTATAATCTCTGTGCTGTCCTCTAGACACCTTAAAAATGTTGAAAGGAGGATACTCCGCTCTTCATAAAACAAGGACAATAAATTTTACGCTTCGCTTTACTTACTCCATGCCTTCTTAAATACGTATTTATGTGCCTAGAAGTGTGAAATTATTGCTTAAACTTGTCTACTTCGTATTTAAAAGTATCTCTACCGCTGTTAATATGTCTAACAACATACCTTTTTCTCTCGCTGTGACAGAGTTGTATTTTTACTTTTATCGTCATCCCCCTACTATCCACATGTATTTTTTATTTGCGAACACTTATTTTGGCTAGTTTTTCGTTTAGCAATGTTTTTTCTAATTCATTTAATGCCTTTTGTTCGTCGCTGCCATCAGCTTTAATGTCGAACTCAGAACCAAATGCAATTCCTAAAGACATAACCCCTAGTATGGATTTTAAATTGACCGTTTTTTGGTTATAAACCAATTTGACATCTGCTTCAAACTTGTTTGCTACGTTTACTAAAATTGTTGCAGGACGCGCATGGATTCCCAATTCATCTGTAATTGTAAATTGTTGACTAACCATCTTCTTCAAACTCCTTCGCTATTTGTGTTCCCCAAATTTTTTCCGCAATATTTTCCATTTTTTCATAAGTATTAACTAAGCTACCAAAGCAAACGATAGCTTAGTGTAGGTGAATACCGCTATAGTACCTTATCCCTTTAACTCAATTGCCTGGTCTAATACTTTGTCGCCTTGCATCATTCCATATGCCATCTGATTAATAATATCCACTTTGATTCCCAGTGGTTCTACTTGTTGTTTAATCTTTTTTTCAAGGTATCTAACTTGTGGACCAATCAAGACGACATCAATTTTTTCTAAATTATTTTTTAATTGTGATTCTGCAACTGCACTAATTTCTACGTTCATCTGTCTTTCTTCAGCCGCTTTTTTCATTTTGTTCACTAGCATAGAAGTAGACATTCCGGCCGAACATACCAAAATAATTTTCATTTTTTTGCCTCCTCAATCATTTGCATTTTTTCATACATATCGATCATTTCACTCGCTAAGTCTTTCACTGTTATTGCTGTCATCAAATGATCTTGGGCATGAACTAAAATCACAGAAATTAGGTTGACTTCTCCGTTCGCTTCTTCTTGCAAAAGCTTAGTTTGCTGCTGATGGGCTATAGTAAATTCCTCTTCGGCTTCTGCAATTTTTTTGCGAGATTCATCAAATTTATAGTTTTTTGCCAAAGCAATCGCTTCCATTGAACTAGACCGTGCGTTTCCAGCATGTAAAATGATCGTGAATGACAACATTTGGATTTCTTCTACTGTTTGCATCTTTATTCTCTCCCCGCTTGTTTTCTTAAAGCTCTTGCTCCTACTATAACAAATGGAATATACATCAATGTAGCGAGCACCAGATTAAATACTTGCAGTGCAACCCCTCGCCAACTCCCACCTGTCACTAAATAACCACTTAAAATGGGTGGTGTAGTCCACGGAATTATGGCAACAGTCTTTGGTACCAAGCCGCTAGACAGAGCTAGATAAGAAGTGACGGTTAAGGTTACAGGCACCATTATGAATGGGATTAACATAGCCGGATTAAGTACAATCGGTAAGCCAAAAATTACAGGTTCGTTGATATTGAATATTGCGGCTGGAGAAGAAAGTTTTCCAACTTCGCGATAAGGATGATTTTTTTCTTTTCTGATGACAATAAAAATCGCTGCGATTAACGCAATTGTTGTACCTGATCCCCCCATAAATACATACGAATCAAGAAATGGCTTAGTTACTGTATTTGGCACATCAAATGCGGAAACCCCACTTTTGAAGAGTTCTAAGTTTTCTTGAATCAAGGGCAAATACAGTGGTTCAATAATAGAGCCAATAATATTGGTTCCATGTAACCCGAAGAACCACAATAAGTGATTCAAAAAGGCAATAAAAATTGCGGCTGGCAGTGTATTTCCGAGTCCTTGTAACGGTTGTTGAATCACGATAAAGATAAATTCAAATACACTTATCTCGGCAAAAATACTCATAAGGGCCTGGAAGCAACCCACTAAAATTAAGATAATGGTTGCTGGAATTAAAGCTTGGAATGAACGTGCAACCCCTTCAGGAACACCTTCTGGCATTTTAATGGTCCATCGTGATTTTACTAAAATTCGGAATAACTCTGTCAAACCAATTGAAAGAATCATTGCAACAAACAAACCTTGAGCTCCCAGCCAAGCAAAGTTCAATCCCCAATCTTCTGTTACTGGAACAAGCATAATGTAAGCTGCAGCAGATATTAAACCTGCAGACAAACCATCTATTTCATAGGACTTTGCTAGATTGTAAGCAATCGAAAAGGCAACTAAAAGGCCTAAAACTGCGAATGTTCCATTCCAAATACTCCCCCCGACCGCTTGCCAGTTTCCTTCACCCAATATGCCATTCATCCATTCTACAAAGTTGAAAGAACCTAATGGCGGAAAGTTATTGATTAAAATAGCCAGTGATCCTACAATAATTAACGGCATGATAGAAACAAAACCATCACGAACTGCTACAAGGTGACGCTGCGCACCAATTCTTCCCGCAATCTCAATAAACTTTTCGGTAACTTTACCATTCATCCTGTCTCCTCCTCGAATTGTGGTAAGTAATCTTTGTGTGCTTTTAACAGTTCGTCTAGCAAGATTTTACTGCCCTTTTCATCACTCACTAGAGGATTCATAATCATTGCATTATACGCATCATTGTAATTGCCAGAGAGACCGGCTTTAATAACAAGTTCTTCAAATGCCTTCATTTGGTAAACCACTCCTTTAATCACTGAAGGCAGTGGACCGACCGAAATGGGCTTTGCCCCATTTTTAGAAATGATGCAATTGGTTTCAATTACTGCGTCGTAAGGCAAATCCGGAATAGCACCATTGTTGAAGGTATTGACTGTTTGTACGTCTTTTTTGTTATTGTAAATGGAATTCATTAAGCTGCAAGCCACGTCGCTATAAAATGCACCTCCACGTTCTTCAAGTTCTTTCGGTTTATCATTTAAGTTTGGATTTTGATAAAGTTCAAATAATGATTTTTCTAGTTCTTGTACATTTTCTGCACGCGTTCCGTTTTCATTAAACGCTTTAATGTCCTTGGCTAATACTTCTTTTGTTTGGAAGTAATATTGGTGATAGGGATTAGGCAAAAGCTTTGTTGCATCGATAAATGTACTTGACCAGCCAAGATTCACGATATTCGCGGGAGAGTAATCCAAACCTTGTTTTAATTTGTTTAGCACTTCTTCTGTATAATCCAGCCCATTCACTGTCACTTTTTTTCCGAAAACAAAGTGATTTATTCCAACGAATTCAATTTCTACTTCCTCTGGCGAAACATCCAAAATCTCAGCTGTAGAATGGCGCATATTAAAAGGAATATTGCACACGCCGATAACTTTATCGTGCGCTGAATGCTTTAATAGCGTTTCTGTAATAATTCCTGCTGGATTTGTAAAATTGATCATCCACGCTTCAGGACAAATGTGATGAATATCTTCTGCCATTTCCATCATGACCGGAATCGTTCTAAATGCTTTAAAAATTCCACCAGCTCCATTTGTTTCTTGTCCGATAAATCCATGACTTAATGGAATACGTTCGTCTTTCGCCCTTGCTTCTAATCCTCCGACTCGGATTTGTGTAGATACAAAATCAGCACCTATTAAGGCTTGTTTGCGATCCAATGTCCATGTCAGGTTAATAGGCTTACCGGATTTCAAAATCATTCTTTTTGAAAGTTCTCCAACTACTTGTAGTTTGTCCTTTCCATTTTCTATGTCGACCAATACAATGTCCGTTACAGGCAATGAATCATGTCTTCGAATAATCCCTTCAATAATTTCAGGGGTATAACTTGAGCCACCGCCAATAACAACTATCTTCAAACTCATTTCACAAAACTCCCTTACCGTTAAGATGAAAGCGCTCTCACTCTATTGTGCAAAACATACTAATAGAGCTGTAGATCTAGCTACATGTAGACCTTCTTAAGCCACGTCTAATTAGTCAATTTATTCTGTTAATAATAACTATTTTTTCTTAAATGTAATGTATCATACATTTAAAAATTTGTATATAACAAAAGTACAATTAACTTTAATGTGATAAAAGTTTGTTATTGTATCTTTAATCTTGTACACTTTAGACATGAATAATGAAGGAGCATTGCAATGGATAAAAATCAGGCACTTCATGCTTACATTAAAGAAGACTTACTTAATCAGATAAAATTAGGGACTTATAAAGTAGGTGACAGAATTCCAACCGAGTTAGAATTGTGTAAAGACTTTAATGTTAGTCGGACGACTGTTCGAACTGCACTAAAACAACTTACTATGGAAGGTTACCTCGTCAGAAAACAGGGCAACGGTACTTTTGTTGCAGAACAAAAAGTGAAACAGACACTTTCCCACACTGTTGAGCGCTATAGTGATCAAATAGCAGTTCAAGGTAAAAAAGCAGAAATATCGCTTGTCAGCATTCAAGTAATTCCTGCTACAGAATCATTAAAACAAGTTTTAAATGTATCTATCGACGATCCAATTCAGTGCATAGAAAGAATTAGAAAAGCAAATGGAGAGCCAACACAATTCGAAATTTCTTATATTCCATGGTCATTAGCACCTGGTATTACGCAACAACATGCAGAATCTTCTTTGTATGAAACACTAAAAAAGGTTTATCATTTACAAATTGCTAAGACCACTGAGCATGTAGAAATTATCTTTCCAGATGAGCGAGTTGCTCAGCATCTGCAGTATAAAGAAGGATTGCCTTGCTTTTATATTGAGACCGTAGCAGAGGATATAAATGGCAATGTATTTGAGTATTCACGTTCTTACTTTCGAGGAGACAAAACAAATTTTGTCATCAGTCGCAATTACTTGATGGACGAATAAGTATAGGGGGCTTTATTAGTGAGAGTGCTATTTAATGCAGATGACTTTGGATTAACTGAAGGTGTGACGGATGGAATCATCCAAGCTCACACCAATGGAGTTGTTCAATCCACTACACTTATGATGAATGGACTTGCAAAAGACTATGCTGTAGAAAAAGCGAAACAGTTTCCCTCTTTGCGTGTAGGAATCCACCTTGTGCTAACTTGGGGAGTGCCTTTAAGTAAAGAAGTACCGTCATTAATCAATGCGCAAGGCTTGTTTAAATATACAAGTTCTTTTGAGGAGATGGATCCTCCGCGTTTGGAAGACGTAGAAAAAGAATGGCGAACTCAACTAAATGCCTTTATCGCTACCGGCATTCCGCTCCATCACATAGATAGTCATCATCACGTCCATGGCTGGGAAGCATTAAAAAATGTCGTACTAACACTTGCTGAAGAATATTGCGTTCCTGTTCGGTATGTAGATTCTTTGAAAAAACATCCGACTGTTCTTTTATCAGAAGTTTTATGGCTGAATTTTTATGACAACGGGATTAGCAAAGACATTTTCAACAGCCTTCAGCAATTTAAAGGCAAAACAGTCGAAGTAATGACCCATCCCGCAATCGTAGACGATCCATTAAAAGCGATAAGTTCCTACCAAGAGAAAAGAGCAGAAGAACTTTCCATCTTGTGTGCATTAAAAATTCCAGAATGGGTGGAGCTTATGGAATGAGTATGCTTCTGTCTCTTTTCTTCTTTTCGCTTTTTCTACCGTTTTAGAATTCCTCCTAGCTACTGAAAATAAGCCGTTTCAAATAGCAAATTCTGCTCGTTAAATTTGACTCCTCGGCTTTATTTGATGCAGTTTGTCTTTAAGCTGCTTCTGTAGAGGCTCTATGTCAAACTTAGGAAAATCCAAAGGCATGCATGTGGTTCATTTATTAAGTACGAAATACATTTGAAATGTTGGAAAGCCGCCTATTGAGCGGCTTTTTCTATTAATATTTTTGATGGCTACACCTCGCAATGAAAGCTCAAGAAAATTCTTATGAGTTTATTCCAATTATTTGGATATACTGTCCGAATACAATGAAATACTGTCCATTTCTCAACAAATACTGTCCAAATCTCACAGGATACTGTCCGCATCATATACTTTACTGTCCAAACGCCAAAACGCCTCAAAAAAAGGGCAATTCGCGCGAAGCGAATTGCCCTTTCAACCACTATTATCATACTTTTATTGCAACGATTGGCGTCATGGCACCAAGAACGTCAATTTCTATTTTTAATAATGGACTTAACCCAGCGAATCGCTGGATTAGTTTTTACGTTCGTTCATTTCTGAAACAGCGTCATTAAATTTGTCGAAGTCGAATTCGACGCTATTGGGTTTGTAGAAAAACAAGATCGATTCTTTTTCGCCTTGTGCAAGTAAGAACGTGACGACAGCCTTTGGACTTGTCATATCAATTCCTGCTTGGTTGGCATCCGTAAGTTTTGTCAAAATGTGTTCCGGTGTCCTGCTCACTCTAGTTGCCCCTCTCCGATTGCCGGCAAATTGCGGATGTCTAAAATGGTCGGCAACTTATTAAAATCTGGTCTTTGCGTCATGTCCATCAACATCGCTGCTGTTTCTTCTGGGCTGCTTAACAGGCCATTTTCTTTGTAATGAAGAAACTTTTCCAGTAAAGGAAAATCAGCCGCTTCGCTTTGGCGGATTTTTTCTTGCATGCCCGTATCAATGATTCCAGGTGCTACTGACACTACTTTTACATCGGCATTTTCTGCGTCCAAGCAAGAGCTAAAATGATCCAACCCTGCTTTTCCAGCACAATAAGCGCTCCATCCCTCATAAGCTTTGCGGCCCGCTCCTGAAGAAATATTAATGATTTTTTTGTGACTCGATCGGTCTTTCAGCTGTGCAATAAATGCACCACACAATAGCATCGGTGCCGTTAAATTAAGGACAATGCTTTGGCTAACTTGTGCTGTGTCATTTGTATGAGCAAATCCTATCGGTTCAATCGTCCCCGCGTTATTTACTAGCACAATGGTTTCCGTATCTTTCGAAATCCACTTTAATGCCTGCCCCATAATGTCTTCAATAGCATCTAGTTTTGTTAGGTCAAACGCCAGAAAGTTGTCATATGGCCAGTTTTCTGGTTTAGTGCGCGCAATTCCAATGACTTGGTGACCTTGTTCATTAAGTTGTCGACTCCATTCAAAACCGATTCCTTTGGATGCGCCCGTAATAATATATGCTTCTTTTGCCATTATTTTTGTCCACCTTGTTGATACATAATTTCTCCTGCTACGACGGTCATTACGGTTTCAACTTCTAAAATCTGTTCTTCGTTACCCGCAAATAGATCTCGGTCAAATACCGTGAAATCGGCGTCAAATCCTTCACGAATAATCCCTCGTACGTTTTCCTTGCCAATCGTCGCGGCACTCCCGCTGGTGTACAACTGAACGGCTTCAAAGCGTGATAGTTTTTCTTCTGGCTGGTAACCTGCATGCGTTTCATAGGGCTTCCTACGTGTTACCGCAGCGTAAATCCCAAGACGCGGGTCTGCCTCTTCAATTGGTGCATCCGATCCCCCGGCACAAATCAAGCCGTGGTCCAATAGTTTTTTCCAAGCGTATGACCATTCTAAACGGCCTTCACCCAGCCGTTCCACTACCCAAGGAAAATCAGACGTCACGAAACTTGGCTGAAGATCTAACGCCACTTCGATTTGTTGCATGCGCGCTACTAAATCTTCACGGACTACCATCGCATGGATAAGACGGTCCCGTTTGTGTGCAGATACCGGATGTGCTTCAATGGCGTCTAACGCCATTTCAAGCCCAAGGTCTCCAATCACATGAATCGCTACAGCTTCTCCGTGTTTGCGTGCAACAGACACCAGCCGTTTTAATTCCTCATCTGATTGAATTGCCACACCGACAGTAGACGGATCATCATTATAGGGTTTGCTTAACAAAGCTGTGCGCCCACCAATCGACCCATCAGCAAAAATTTTCATTGGGCCGGGGTCAATAAACGGTTCAGCATAAGAAGCGTTTTCCATCATTTCCTCAAATGCACTGTGCGCTCTTAACAAATGTGCACGGAATTTCATATGGTCTCCAATCACATTTTTAAAAGCCTCGAGCGGTCGTGAATAATGACCGTAATAGCCCATGTCTTCTGTATGGGCGCCCGTTAATCCGAGCGATAGTAAATGATCTACTGATTTTTGCAAAGCACGTGTTAAATAATTAACGCTGACTTCCGGGACTTGATTGGATACTAAATCCTGTGCTGCATCTAATAAGTAACCCGTCGGCTCTCCATCTGCATCCCGTACGATGAGTCCACCTTCTGGGTCTAGACTTTCCTTTGTAATTCCGGCAAGTGCTAATGCACTCGAGTTCGCCAAAATTGCATGACGGCAAACTCGTTTCAGCAGCATTGGTGACTTACTAATTTCATCAAGCTCATGGCGATGGAATATTTTACGGTCTGCAAAATTATTTTCATTCCAGCCTTCCCCGATAAACCAGTCGTCTTCTTTTAGTTCTTTCGTTGACTCAATTAATTGTTCACGCATTTCTTCTGAGCTTTCGATTTTTGACAAATCGACGCGCATCAATTTTTCACCGTGGCCGATCATGTGCATATGACTATCAACTAATCCTGGATACATGCTCGCGCCTTCTAGATTAATTTCCTTATCAGCGAATGGTTTTAACTCTTCATAAGCCCCAATCTTCTCTATGCGATCGTCAGACACTAACACAGCTTCTGTTGTAGTGCCTTCTGCTTCCATTGTATAGATTGTTCCCCCATGCCATAACACGTTCATCTAATCACTCCTTTTCTCTCTCTTCATCATATGTTTATTCGCTGCTGCATTCAATACGTTTAGTCTGATTATTTATTGATTCGTCCGTAAAGCAAATGCTCTTTCTTTTATGTTATACTGTTTTTACTTATAGAAAGCAGAGGTGAACCCTCCAAGTCGGAGGGACGAATTGGACAGTATACTCATTCTCAATTTGGTTATGGTTGCGCTTTTAATCGGGCTGACCGCTTTATTTGTTGGATCGGAGTTTTCCATTATCCGTGTCAGGATGTCCCGCATCGATCAACTCGTTTCAGAAGGCCATAAAAATGCCATTCTAACGAAGAAAATCATTAGCAATTTGGATTATTATTTATCCGCTTGTCAATTAGGGATTACCGTAACGGCACTTGGCCTTGGTTGGCTTGGCGAACCGACTGTAGAAAGGCTCTTGCATCCGGTTTTTGAAAACTTTGGGATCGAAGAACCGACTGCATCTATTTTCTCCTTTATCATCGCATTTACGGTGATTACATTTCTTCATGTGGTAATTGGCGAACTGGCGCCTAAAACTCTAGCTATCCAATATGCGGAGAAAATGGCTTTTGTTTTTGCCAGACCCCTTTATCTGTTTGGCGTCATCTTAGCGCCTTTTATCTGGCTAATGAATGGCTCAGCCCGTCTGCTTTTACGTACTTTTGGTATTGAACCCGCAGAACACGAGCAGGCCCATTCAGAAGAAGAACTGAAAATCATCATGACGAAAAGTTATCACAGTGGTGAGATCAATCAAACGGAATTGTCGTATATGCAGAATATTTTTTCTTTCGATGAACGGTTAGCAAAAGACATTATGCTACCCCGAACACAAATGGAGACCATTTCACTTGAAATGAGCCATAATGACTTGATGGAGATTGTGCGAGACCATCAGTATACGCGTTACCCTGTTACCGAAAAAGGGGATAAAGACGACATTCTCGGTTTTATCAACGTCAAGGAAATGCTGACCAATTACACGTACCTACAAGATTTAAATGACAGCATCGTCGTTCATGATATTCCCTTTGTCCATGACATGGCACCGATTCAAGACGTGTTATTGAAAATGCAGAAAGAACATGTCCATATGGCGATTGTTGTCGATGAATACGGCGGAACTGCCGGAGTGATCACGATGGAAGATATTTTAGAAGAAATTGTCGGGGAAATTCGGGATGAGTTTGACGAAGACGAACGCGACGAAATTAAAGCCGTCGATATCAATAATTATTTATTGAATGGCCGTGTGCTGTTGTCCGATTTAGAAGATCGTTTTGCGATAGAATTTGATGATAGCGAAGATGTTGATACCATTGGTGGTTGGATCCAGTTAAAAAACACCGATATTGGTGAAGGTGAATCGGTAGAAATGCCGAGTCACACCATCACAGTCCGTGAAATGGAAAATCATCAAATCATTCGTGTCTTGTTAACACGCAATACCGAAATGTTGGAAACTGAATAAAAAAAATCCCCGATAGCCATGGATGCTATCGGGGATTTTTTTAGTTGAGTAGTTCTGAAACTGTTCTGGTCACTTTTAGAAGCACCCTAGAAAGTATCGCCAAAAAATTTACTTATCCAGATTACTTAATAACGTTTTTTCGTATTCGAATTTCTTCATAAGCATTTCGCCTGAATAGCCTTCTTCGATTAATGTGGCTAAGATTTTTTTAGTTTCATCTGTTGCCGCTTCTGGGTGTTCGCCACGGTCAAATTCAACGACATTTTCTGCATCTGTGATCCAGTCTGAGAAACTGCCCATATACAATCGTAACTGATCATAGCCCTTTTCTGTCATGATCGCATACAAGGCAGCTGCAGTGACACCGCTGCCACAGTAGACAACAGCAGGTTCGTGTTTTTGAACAATGTGGCTAATGTCGTCGCCTACATGAAATTCGTCTTCAGCAACAAATTGAGCCCAATCTAAGTTTCGTGCTCCCGGAATCCGTCCAGCTACCGGATCAATTGGTTCAACAAGTCCTGCATAGCGTTCTGCAGAACGAGCATCAACTAAGACCCCTAATTCATCGCCACTAATAATGCTTTTTACGTAAGCTTGATCGGCAAAAATAGCTCGGTTAAATACCGGCTCTATTTCCGTTGGCTGGTATGTTGATTGATCCTGCGCGACTTTAATTCCCTGCTCTTTGAGCTGACTAAAGCCTTTTTTGCTAATATGAACTTTTTCAAATCCTGCATATTTCAACAACCACCAAGCGCGTGTCGCATATGGCGAACCACCTTGGTCATAAATAACAATTGAATCGTTATGTTTCAAGCCAGTTGATTTGATTAGCTCGGTCAGCTGCCGGTCAGATGGCATTGGATGTCGCCCTTCAGAAGATGACATGTCAGACATATCATTTTCCAAATCCCAAAATACAGCTCCTGCTACATGCTCATCTTCATACGTTTTTTTGCCCGCTAATGAATTTTTCAAATCGAATCTTGCATCGATCCATCTATGGTTTTCGGTATCGATTGTTTCAATAAAAACTGACATCGTCTACACCCTTCCGTCCATCAAATTTGAATACAATTGTTTCCACTGTGCCAGCTTTTCGGATTGTTGCAGTAACGTCCGCTCTGAGTCGATTTGGTCTACGGCTTGGCGTAAAATATGCTGACGCAATCCCTCTGCTTCTTGTTCAATCCAAAATTCTGCCCAGTTGCTCAGTACTTTTTTCTCTTTATCTAAATAGCTTAACGCATCAGGTTCCATCAAAGCTTGCAGCGCATCACGTAATTTCTCTTTTTCGTTTTTCTCAAAAAAGCTTTTATTGTTTTTATAATATGATTTTACCGATGAATAATCTGCTTCTGTAAACGGCTTGGTCATGTCTAGCGAGTTCGCTTCTTGCACTTCGTATGGAGTAAACGAAAATCCAGAATTTTGTTCTTTTAGTTTCGCCGTATCTTCTTTAAACCGCGATTCTAGTTTCTTTTCGATAAACTGACCCAGACGGAAATTTGTGACACGCAACTCCTGCTGAAAATCAAAGCCTGTCATTTCATTCATATCCAGTAACGCTGTATCTAGTGCTTGCTGTGCCGATTTGTTCGAAAAAACGGACGGGTTAAAAGCCTCTTTAAAGAAATCATTAAAACGGTAAAAGACTCGTTGATTGACGTAATACAGCAATTCGTCTAATTCCTGTAAGGCTTCGCGCTCTAATAGCTTTGCAATGGATGCCGAGAAGAGTTTCCGCAACTGTTGCTCAAGATGCTTAAGTTCACTAAGTCGCTCATCTTTTCTTAATAAATTCTTTTCCGTATCTTCGATCAAACTGCCGAACCGGTTGACTGCTTTTTGCTCTTCTTCTGCAAGTGATTGGACAGCCATACCTTTTAGTTCTTCTTTTAAGAAATACTGAAACGCTTCTTCAAATTGCGGCATTCCTGAATGCTCACGGTCACGTAGCGCCAGTAGGCTAGAAACCCCAAACAGACGTGGGAAACGAATGCCAAAACGCTGTAGTTCGTCCTGTACATACGTCACAACGGCGTCTTTTTCTTCCACGTTATTAGCCAAATCGATAGCATTGACGACAAAGAACATTTTATCCATTTCAAATGCGTCTTTAACTCGCCCAAGTTGAATCAGGAATTCTCGATCTGCTCGTGCAAACGCATGGTTGTAATAGGTGATAAACAAAATGGCATCGGCATTACGAATATATTCAAATGCAACATTGGTATGGCGCGCATTAATTGAATCCGCTCCTGGTGTATCGACAAGCGTAACACCATTTCGTGTTAGTTCACAATCATAATAAAAATCGATTTCATCAACAAAACAGCTTTTCTCTTCTTTTGCTACATACAATCCGAAGGCTTCACGATCTGTCCGGATCGTCTCACCTAAACGATCTTTGAAATTCGGGTAGCCTTTGTTAAACGCGTTAATAAAGGATTTGTGAACTTGTTGCTCAGTCGGCGTATCTTCCGGTAACTTTGACGACTTGGCATATGCATCATCAAGAGAGGTGATTGGCACACCTAATGCATGGAAAGAATTTTTAACATCTTCAGTCATTTGCGCATGCGTTTTTAATCGCACATCTGCTGTTTCATGTGGATGTTGCTCTGAGACTGGACGAATACGGTTGATTGTAGCGGTTGTGGGGTTTGGTGACACCGGCAATACCGTTTCTCCCATTAAAGCGTTGGAAAAAGATGACTTCCCAGCACTAAAAGCGCCAAACAAAGCAATCGTGAATTCCTGACCTTCTAAACGACCTGCTTTACGTTTTAAATAGGCCGCCGTTTCAGCAAAACCTTTGATTGGATCAATAACTGCTGCTGTACGATTAGCACGCTCCAGTACAGCTTGTTCGTCAAACTCTGCCACTTCTGCTATTTTTATTTGCTGTTCTTGTTGCTGTTGCTGTTGATCGTCTTTTTCAAGCATAGATGAATCGAATTCGGTCATATCCTCAATGGAAACTTCAAATTCACCTAGCCATTGTTCTACTTTTTCTGCTGCCGCTGTTTTTTGTTTAGGTAACATTGCCGAATAAGAACGTTTCACTTTATCGATTTTGCTATCCATTTCCTCAAGTGTTTGAATTGCCAACATTTTTTTGGAAAGTGTTTGTGATTTCATATCAATTTCCGTGTTAGCGTCATCTGTCAAACCTTCAAACTTCTCTTCTTGCGCTTTTTTCCAACCATCCGTTTCACGAATGAACCAACGCTGAACAGCCGTTGAAATACTTTTGGCAAAGTTTAGTACGGCATCCCCTGTTACGGAAGCTCCTGCTGGCGTTTGCTCTTTTACAACAGAAAACGGCACAGTAAAGACGATGTCATCAATTGCTAAAGATTCACTATCACTCAATAAATTAGCATCTTTCAACGAAGACTTCATTAACTTTTTTATGTGAGTGGTAATTTGAGATGAAACCGTCGAGTCAAGTCGCTCTTGTACGTCTTGCTGTCTTTTTTGGCGTTCTTCTTCAGTCTTTTTGCCACTGAACAACATGCCAACTTTGAAGTTCGGTTGAACAGATTTCAAGTAGCTCGTTAGCGCATTACGTAGTTCATAAGGCATGATATTCGAGTTTTCCAGTAGTTCTTTGCGATTCTTTTCAAATGTCGCCTGCCAGCTCTCAAAATCCTGTACAGACATTCTACGAGATACTAATGCATGTTCTTTTTTCAAATCCTCACGCATTTCCCATTCTTGTGGATCCAGAACAGCTGAAAATGCATCCAGACGTTCTGCTTTTTCATCTTCTAAGTACTTAATGTGCTCGTCTTTTAGCTGACTTAAAGCAGAATCAGAAGCTTCGCCAACATGACCTTCCCAGTTTTGCATAGTTGAAGATACTAAAGACTTGACCTGTTCAAAATCATTCCCCGGAAACTCAAAATCTTTTAAAGACGTGAAGAAAATACCTTTAGGAACGACTCCCCAAGCTGCAAACGAATCGTGAACAGATTGTTGAAAATCCACAAAGCTCATTTCACTGTTTTGATGCTTATCAATTTGATTAACGATTAAATACAATTCCGTGTATTTCTGCAATTCTTTCGTGAAATTAAAATTCAATTCGGATTGAACATGGTTATAGTCCATCACATAAAAGACCATATCTGCCACGTGAAGAGCCGATTCTGTTGATAACCGGTGAGCGTCATCCGTTGAGTCAACGCCCGGTGTATCCATAACTGTGATGCCTTTTGGCAAAACAGAAGCCTGGTGCCCAATGTCAATTTGCGTAACTTCTCCGCTCTTACAAAATTCCTTTACCGCATTAAAATCGTAATTCTCAGGAAAGTAAACCGGCTTTTCGTTTCGCATATTCACAATCGCAAAATCCGTATCCGCTTTTTGGACATTAACAATGTTAGCACTGGTCGGAATTGGACTAGATGGCAACAAAGTCTCACCCGTTAATGCATTAATCATCGATGACTTGCCAGAGGAAAAATGTCCAGCAAAGCCAATGATAAAATTATTTTTTAAGATTTTTTTTGCAAATAAATGAGCTTTGGCCTCGCGTTCGGTATCTTCGTTATCTTTAAAAATCTGATAAAGGTGGGCCGTTTCAAATAATTCTTTATGATGATCAACAACTGTCATTTAGAAATCTCCTTCTCCGCATACTATTATCTATCATATCATTTTTACGAGCGAACGAAAAACATCCTTCTCAATTTAGAGAAGGATGTTGATCTTCTTATGAAAATCCGTGGATAGACATGCCACCATCGACAAAAAGCGTTTGTCCAGTAATATAACTTGCTGCGTCTGAAGCCAAAAATACTACGGGCGACGCTACTTCTGGTAATTCTCCAACACGTTTCATTGGTGTTACTGCTAGGATGGAATCCAAGTATTCAGGATCACTTAGAATTTTTTCTGTTAACGGCGTTTTAAAATACCAAGGTCCGATCGCGTTGACACGAATATTTTGAGGTCCCCATTCCATCGCCATGACTTTGGTCATCTGAATAATGGCAGCTTTTGAAGCTGCATATATAACGCCAGTCTTCAAAGCACGGTCGCCTCCGACTGAGCTAATATTAATGATTGAACTGCCGCTGTTCATTTTTTTAACAGCTTCTTGTGAAAACATAAAGACACTTTGTGCGTTAGTATCCATGATTTTATGCCATTCCTCATCCGTTGCATCAGACAATGAAGAACGGATATTCATTCCGGCATTATTCACTAAAACGTCGATTGCTCCAAATTGCTGCACTGTTTTTTCAACTGCCGCTTGAATCTCAGTACGTTTTGTAATATCAGCAATCGTATAAGCCGTACGATCGTTGCCAATCTCCTGCTGCGTGTTTTGCAAATCTGTTGCTGTCCGGGCGACCAACATGACGTTCGCGCCTGCTTCTGCAAATGCCACGGCAATCGCTTTTCCGATTCCTTTACCAGCACCTGTAACAATGGCTGTCTTACCTTCTAAACTGAATGATTTTAACATCGCTTATCGCCTCCGCTCTCATTATAATCAAAACATTCGCTATTTGTCCTGTTCTATATGAAATTGGCGTTTTCAAACCACTTCAATCAGCAGTGGAGCAGAAAAACATTGAATGCATTGCCAGTTATCATGATTAAAAAAAGAAAAAACCGCCACGAAAATTCGCGGCGGCTGATGATTACATAGTGAGTTGATAAATTTTTGAATATTTTTCTTCAAGGTATTCCGCTAAATAATCTGCATTTAAGCCTTCCCCTGTAACGTCTTTTAAAATATCCATTGGCTTTTTAAAGGCACCATGACGATGGATATGACGAGTTAGCCATTCACGAATAGGCTCAATGTTTTGCTGCGCTAATAATTCATCGTAGTTTGGCAAGTCTTTTAGCATGGCGTTTTTAAACTGTGCTGCATACATATACCCTAGTGCATAAGAAGGGAAGTAACCAAAGCTTCCTCCCGCCCAGTGAACGTCTTGCAACACGCCTTCTGCATCATTCGTAGGTCGTACACCTAAATATTCTTCGTATTTATCATTCCACATTTCTGGCAAATCACTTACTTGAAGGTCTCCATTAAACAAGCCTTTTTCAAGTTCGTAACGCACCATAATATGCAGTGCGTATGACAATTCGTCTGCTTCAATGCGAATTAACGATGGTTTGGATTCATTGATTGCACGAACATAGTCGGTCAGATTAACCTTGCTAAACTGGTCTGGCGCATATTCTTTCAATAAATTAAAGTTTTGCTGCCAAAAATATTCATTTCGTCCGATAAAGTTTTCGCAAAACAACGACTGTGATTCGTGCATGCCCATGGATGCACCAGTTTCAATAGGAAGACCTGCCAATGCTTCTCCGAGATTTTGCTCGTACATTGCGTGGCCTCCTTCGTGAATTGTACCGAACACAGCTGTTCGGAAATCATTTTCGTCATACTTCGTCGTTACCCGGATATCTTGGCGATTAATAGAAGTCATAAACGGATGCACTGTTTCATCCAGTCGACCGGCTTCAAAATCATAGCCTAACTGCTCGAGCATTTGACGGCTGAAATCTTGTTGTGCTTGTTTTGGAAAATAGTCGTATAAAAACGCCGTTTCCGGTTTATTCGATGAGGCTGCAATTTTTTGCAGCAATGGCACAATGCGTTCACGAAGTTTGCCGAACACTTCATCTAGAATTTCAGTCGTCATACCAGGTTCGTATTGATCGAGTAGCGTATTGTAAGGACTGCCGTTTTTCTCTCCCCAGTAACCGATCATTTTTTTTGTAGTACTAACTAGTTCTTCTAAATAGGGAAGAAACGACGAAAAATCCGAATCCGACTTAGCTGTTTCCCATACGGATTCTGCTTCAGATTTTAATACAACAAATCTCTTGTATTCCTCGGGAGGAATTTTTTTGCTTAAATCAAATTCTTTCCGCGCTTCTTCTACTGAACGACGGATAAATGGATCTAATGTTACTTGTTCTGCTTCCAAAAGAGACAATAACTCACCGAATTCATCTGAAGTCGATAGGCTAAAAGCGGCTGCTGATAACGTGCCAATGCTTTCAGAACGAAGCTTCGTTCCTTTTTTGGGCGCACCTGTCCGCATATCCCAGTGCAATAACGCAATAGCTTCTTCGTAGCCTTTTATCTTACTAAAATGTTCAGTAAACTGCTTTTCAAGTGACAAACAAATCCCTCCAATGGTTGTTGGAATAAGTGTATCATAAGAAAACTGCTAACTTAAAAGTTTTGAGCCGGAACTGGCAAAATTGTTTCCCATAAATGTTCGACACGCAGTTCATCTTCGTTTAACAGTAAATGAATTTCGCCATGATCTTTAGATGTTCGGATCAAACGACCAATGCCTTGTTGAAGACGAAGCTGCATGAAAGGTAAATCGATTTCTTCTAACGGATTGTGGCTGAATTTGCGTTTCGCATCAAAAACAGGGTCTTTTGGTGGGAACGGCAAATCGACCATAATCACTTTCGTTAATGCTTCACCCGGTAGGTCGAGTCCTTCCCAGAGATGATAGGAACACAACACTTGGAATTTGCCATCTTGGAATTCTTTAACGACCGTCGACAGTTCACGGTCGCCTTCAAACTCGATTGTATAGTGATGATCTAAAGGCAGAGATTTTTTAAAATTGTCCATATCGAATTTCGATGTAAACAATACCAATGTTTGGTCTCCCGTACTAAATAAATCATAGACACGCTCAAACTTCTGTTGCTGCTCTAGCGGATGTTTAAAAATTTTCATAACATCCTCGTAATCAAATGGAGACGATACTGAAAACGATTGGAATTTGTCGATACCGAGACTATCTGACAGATAAGTAAAATCTTTTTGAATCGATAATGTAGCGGAAGAAAAAACAATTGGGGTTTTTCCATCAAACAATTTTTCGTCCAAAATATCAGTAACAAGACGTGGCATAATAATTAATGTCTCGATCTCGTCTTTTATTTCTAACCACGTTACAGCATCGCCTTCTTCTACAAACAAACGCATCGAGAACGTATATTGCTCAAAATACTCTTCTGCTAAGCGCAGTTCATATTCAGGAATTGTAAACAATTCTCCTTCAAAAACAAATTCCTCCATCATTAAATCGATGTGGCGAACGAGCATGTTTCCAACTTTGACTAGTTCTGGATCTTTGGTAATCGCTTTGCGGTCTTCGTCACTTTTAACTGTGTGAATGCGCAGCAAACGGAAAAATTCATTGTGAAGATCGATTGTTTGCTCGATCATATTCAATGTTTTCTCACGCATGCCATCTGAAAGAATGCTTTCTGTCACATCTTGCAATGTGCTTTCTTGCACTTCGTATGTCAACGCACGTTGTGCAGAAAACTCGAGTAAATGACCTTCATCTAAAACAATTTGAGAGAATTCAGGAAGCAGTGGCGTTTGCCCTTCTCGTTTACGTGCTTCTTTTGTCCAAATATGCTCCATTAAGAAATCATGTGAACAAATGACCAAATCTGTTGCCTGCCGGTAATGATTGCGGTGGATAGTCTGCCCGCATTTATTGCGCATATCGCACGCATTACAGTTTTGAACCGGGTGGTAATTTACTTGCTGCCATTCTTCATCCGTCACTTCTGGATAACTTGAGCGTTCTCCGTACGGATAGGTATTTTGCATGGAAAACGTCTTATTAACAAATTCTGGCAAACTGTCTTCGATGTCATAAAGAAAATCAGCATCGCTACGCTTTTTTGCACCTTCTAAACGCTGCAAACATAAATACTGATCACGTGATTTTGCTAACCGGACATCGAGATTTAAGTCAAACAGATCATTTAAACGATCAACGTCTCCGCCTTTTTTCACCAATTGCTCGATTAACGTCTCATCTGCACATGAAATAAGTGCAGGTTTGCCCGTATAACGTGCGTAGGCGATGGCTGGCAATAAATAAGCCATCGTTTTACCTGTACCAACTCCTGCTTCTGCAAACAGCACTGATTTTTCTTTTAATGCTTGTTCAATTTGGAAAGACATAAAAACTTGCTCATCGCGCAAATCGTAACCTTTTTCAGGCAGTATGTCATAAAATATATCGCCAATCCAGTCATTGAGTGATTCAAAGAACGTTTTATCCTTAGTTAAAGGGAATGGTAGTGGTTGTCTCATAAACTCTCCTCACAGAGAAACGGAAGAGCCGATGCCCTTCCGTTTCGTCTCATTTATTTTTTAGAACGTTCTCCCCAAAATTGGAAAAGATCCGTACGGATAAATCCATTAAATAATTTACGTTTTTTCGTTGCAGGTTGTCCGTAAAGTGTTTCAAAACGCCCCATCGATGACAGCATATAAACAGACCAAGTTGTGTGTTTTGCAAAGACACGTCCCATGTCTGCAATCATTTCTTCAATAATTTCAATTTCACCAATACGCTCTCCGTATGGTGGATTCCCTACAACAACGCCATTTTCTTCTGTTGCAACAAAGTCTTTGACCTGTCGCTGTTCAAAGTGAATCAAGTCTGCAAATCCAGCTTCGCGAGCATTTTCTTCTGCAATTGTCAGCATGCGGTGATCGATATCTGTCCCTGTAATGTTCAAGGGTTGATCATAATTTGCCAACTCTTCTGCTTCTGCACGGACTTCATCCCAAATTTCTTGTCCAATCCATGGCCATTCTTCGCTATCAAAGTCACGGTTGTAACCAGGCGCTAGATTTTGACCAATCATCGCTGCTTCAATAGCAATGGTACCTGAACCACAAAATGGATCTACGAAAGGACGATCAGGCGTCCATCTTGACAATTTCACAAGTGCTGCAGCCAATGTTTCTTTTAGAGGCGCTTCACCTTGATCTAAACGATAGCCGCGTTTATGCAAACCAGCTCCGCTCGTATCAATCGATAATTGAACTTTATCTTTTAAAATCGATACTTCAATTTTAAAACGAGGCCCTGTTTCATCTAAAAATGAATTGTGATGATAAGCTTTTTTCAAGCGCTCAACAATTGCTTTTTTAACGATTGACTGACAGTTTGGCACACTGTGCAAAGTAGATTTTACTGATTTCCCTTGAACTGGAAATTCAGCATCGAGTGGCAGAAATTTCTCCCACTCGATTTCTTTTGTGCGTTCAAACAACTCATCAAACGTGTAAGCATTAAATTCACCGGCAATAATTTTCACGCGGTCAGCCGTACGCAACCATAAATTGGTTTTAGCGATATCTCGCTCATTTCCTTCAAAAAATACTTTGCCGTTCTCGGTTTCTGTTTCATAGCCTAATTCTTTTACTTCGTTAGCTACGATAGACTCAAGGCCCATTGCAGCTGTTGCGAGCAATTTAAATGTTGTCATAATGACTCCCTCTCCAGTTGTTCACTATTTCAGTGTTTGTTTTGTTTACCATTAAAGCGTTATCGATTTATAAGGTGTTTGTAAAATCTTAAATTGTACTATGATCTTTTATCGTACCAGTTAATAATAAGCGCCTTTCGATAGGCATCAAATTAAACAGCAGAAAATCTATAAATTTCTACTAAGCATTCATCTCATAATATGAAGAAAGGCTCCCCTGACAGGAGAGCCTTTAATAAGCATTTTAAGACCATGTGAAATTCTATAAGCCATGTTTTGTTTCCACGTACTCAAGCGGTTTGCACCTCGTACTAGTGGACAGCAACCATCTATCTGCAAACTTACGTCTGCCTCTTCATCAGTTCATTTCCTTCAGAAAAGTGCCCCTACCATAATTTGGGTTTCTCGCTCACGGGGTTTACCTCGTTCCACCTGTATAATTTCTTATACAGCTCCGTCACTGTGGCACCTTCAGGGTATTTAGGCCGTATCCGAAGACTTAGGCGTTCTACCCGCCGTCAGCTATTGCTAGCTGCCTCAGCTTATTGTTTCACTGAGCGCGATCACTACGGTCATCTCAGAACCGTGCGAGCATGGACTTTCCTCTCCAGCGAAAACGCCAGAGCGATTGCCAGAATTTCAAATGGCTTACTAAGTATACGCTACTCATCACAATAAAACAATTGTTTTAGTTATTGTCTAATTTGTTGCCAAATACATGATTTTCTAGATGAGACAAGCGTCGTAGAATATCAAAATTTGTAGTACCTGGTGCCGGTGTCGCCTGTTTTCTTGGAGTATTTTCCAATTCCGTCCGTAAACGTTTGTTTTCATTTTGAAGTTGTTCGATTCGTTTTGAGAAAGCTTCATAGTCCTGAATGACTTCATCCAAGAAATGATCGACTTCGTCTTGATTGTAGCCACGCATAGCTGTTTTAAAATCTTTTTCTAGTATGTCCTTAGACGTAAATTTATTTTCCATTTTAATCGCCCTTCCATAAAAAACTACCTTATGCTAAGTATAGCATAAGGTAGTTTTTTCGTGCTCAGTCTTCTTCATTTTTTGGATTCTTTTTTCTCTTTTTCTCTTCTAAACGTGACTGTCTTTTGACAATATCCATAACGAGTGATTGTCGCACATGCGTATGTTCACTTGCCTGTTTTGCAAATCCTGCCATGATAATGGCCTGCTCTAAATCGCGTAATTGATGTTCATACAGTTTTGCCGTATGAATCCACGCTTCTACTTCGATACTGCCACGCAAATGAGGTGCTGCTTCTTTAAAAAGTTGGACCGCCTCTTCGTACTGACCCGCTCGTTTTTTCTGTATTGCTAGAAGATAACGGGCTAAAGCTGAAGATGCCCCTCTTTCAGCGGTGACATGTTCGAGATATGCGGCACTTTGATCAAATTGCTTTAAGTCTGCATACCATTTACCAATATTTGTATAAGCACCACTTGTTTCCGATTCCAAATCTTCCATTAATAAGTTAGAAGACACAACATATAACGACACCAGCGATAAAATATCCAATTCATTATGATAAAGAACTTTTGCTAAACCGTCCGGAAATCCACTTTTGACGGCATCCAAGTAAATAGCCGGAATTAAATAGCCAGGCACATCGCCTTGTCGAGTAAAGCCCAGTTTTTCTTCTTCAATCGTGCTCAGCTTCATGCGGGCCAATTCATTTTTCCAGATTCGTTTTGTACCGTGAAACAAATCAATTTGACGTGGCACCGGCAACTTCGGCAAAATTTGTCTGTGCATGGTCCAACGAGACGTCAGTTGCGGCCAATCAAAGCTTTTGCCGTTATAGGAAAAGATAATCGGATCGTCCGTTTTCCACAACCCTGTTTCATAGAGAAACGCCGCTTCGTGGGAAGGATCTGGCATAATGTATTGCATCATTTCAAAATGATCATTGCGCTTAACTAACAAACCAATTAAAAAAATATAAGCACCGGTCCCACTAAGGCCTGTCGTTTCTGTGTCAAAAAAGACAAGCGGATCCTGTTTGCTCAACTTAAAAGGGTGATCAAAATCTGTATTCTCCCATGCCTTTAAGACGAGCTCAAGTTCATTCAAAATTACTGAACCATGCTTGGTGTCAAACGGATAAATAATCTTCTTACGAAAGACAAATCCAAATTTGTTTTCTACAAGTTCTAGTCCAATTCCATTCCACTTATCTTCATTGAGCGGCCGTTCTGCTGCTTTATCCGTCTGTTTTTTTACAGGCTTCTTTTTTAGCATGCCTTTCATTTGGAGAAGTTTGTTTTCAAACGACATTTGTCTTCACCTCTCTTTGCGAAGCTCATTCAACAGTCGAATCACATGGCCTTTCATACTGACGGCTGCATCTTGTGCACCGATGCACGATGGACATCCGTCAAGACATGGACATTCTGAGACATGTTGCTGGGCTTTATCAAGCAACGGCTGCCACAGATCGTAAATTCGTTCACTGATCCCAATACCACCCGGATAAGAATCGTGTATAAAAAAAGACGGTCTATCGTTATGTGGTGACTTTACTTGGGGCACAACATGGACATCGCGGCGGTCGCATTGAACGAATATAGGAATAAATGACTCGATCGCATAGGCTGCTCCGGTCATTGTGTCTGATAACTCTGCTTCTGTAAAGTCTTCCGGTTTCGCAAAACTCAACCACGTTGACGACGTGTGAAGTTCTTCTGGCGGCAAGGAAATTGGTCCAGAACCAATGTTATCATGCGAATCAAAACGGATCTTCTTAAAAATCGTTGGCATTGCAAGTACCGCAATATCACCATAAAACACTTCTGAACCATTCATTTCCTTGTCTTTATCTTCACTCATCACTTTTAACTCTACTGCTAAATTGGCATCTGTGAAATAATCGACGTCGACTTCTCTGACATAGGCTTTCTTTTCTTCCCAGTCTAAAATTTCTACTTGAAATTGAGTACCTTGATGCAGATAAATGGCTTCTTCGTGCAATAATGTCATCGCACTAAAACGGTCCATTTCTCCAATTACACGTGTATCTGCAGGAATAGACTGATCGATGATGACGACATTTTCCTGTGAAGCAGAGCGCAGCGATATATCGTGCGCTGGGAAACGATCACTCATCCAGTGCCAACGATTTGATGTACGGACGAGTACACCTTCTTCCTGCAAATATTCGAGCAGCTCTTGAACTTCAAATTCTCCGTACTGGTCGTCGATTCGAAATGGCAATTCAAAAGAAGCGCATTTTAAATGATCCATTAAGATAATCATATTTTCTGGATGGATACGCGCTTCTTCTGGTGACTGATCGAGTAAATATTCTGGATGATTAATGATGTATTGATCAAGTGCAGTCGACTGTGCGACATAAATAACGAGCGACTCATCTTGACGACGTCCCGCTCGTCCCGCTTGTTGCCACGCACTAGCAATATTGCCCGGATAGCCTGTCATGATACACGCTTGCAACTGACCAATATCCACGCCAAGTTCCAATGCATTAGTAGACACGACACATTGAATGGACCCATCACGCAATCCTTTTTCAATCGCCCGCCGCTCTGTCGGCAAATAGCCCCCCCGGTAACCTTTGATTGAATCATCTTGCAGTTTCATTTTGGTCACGGCTTGTAAATAAGTAACCAGCATCTCTACACGTACACGACTTTTCGCAAAGACAATGGTTTGAATGCCATTTTTGATCAAATGAGTAGCAAGATCTCGTACTTCTAGTATGGCACTTCTGCGGACACCAAAAGTTGGGTGGATAATCGGCGGGTTATAAAAAACAATATGTTTTTTTCCAGAAGGTGCACCGTTTTGGTGAATCAGCTCATGTGAACTGTTCGTCAAATTTTCCGCTAGCTCTTTTGGGTTGGCAATTGTAGCAGATGTACAAATAAAAACCGGATTGCTGCCATAAAACTCACAGATCCGTTTTAGCCTCCGAATGACATGCGCTACATGTGTCCCAAAAATGCCTTTATACGTGTGCAGTTCATCAATCACTATATAATGAAGATTTTCAAAAAGTGATACCCATTTTGTGTGATGCGGCAAAATAGCGGAATGCAGCATGTCTGGGTTCGTCATCACGATTTGCCCAGCTTTTCGGACCTTTGTTCGAATCGCTGGTGAAGTGTCTCCATCGTACGTATAGGATAAAATCGCCTCTTCTGTTTTCTCAATTAAATCATGCAAATCGCTTTTCTGATCCTGCGCTAATGCTTTTGTTGGAAACAAGTACAACGCTCGCGCACCCGGATCATTTAAAATTTTATGCAGCACCGGCAAATGATAACAATAAGACTTACCTGAAGCTGTCGGGGTAACAGCCGTAAACGACTTGCCTGCCGTCGCCAAATCGAATGCTTGTCGCTGATGCGTATACAATTGCTCAATTCCTTTCTTCCGAAGAGCTGCTTTCAAGCTAGCGTGCATCTCCGGTGGAAAGTCGGCATATCGAGCCGGTTTTTCTTGTCTCGTATGCCAATGGACAATACGTTCCATCATGTCCGGTTGTGTTTTCCACTCTTCCATTAAGACAGGTAGCGTTTTTCGCTTAATCATGTTTAGTGCTCTTTTCGTCAATGGCTAATATAAAAGTCTGCAGCGTATACTGTGCGGCTTGAATGGTTTGGATAAAGCGTTTCTTACTTGTTTCTTTATAAAAGCTTTGAACGAAAAACTGTGTCATGCCTTCTGCCGCTGTATCAATTTGAGGCTTATGAACATATTTTGGCCGCTCCTGCTGAATATACAGCAACGATTCTTTTTGCCACTCATTTATTTTTCCGTGCCAGAAATCGGCATAGGGTTTAACGTCTTCGTAAAAATCAGGAACCGCATCCATCTCACGCATTTCATAAAAGCGGTCTAAGCATTTTCCACATTCATCAAATAATGTAGAAGAGAGTTCTCTAACTGTCATTTTGCAATCCCTCCATTGCCATTAGTTTATCATATTCACTGAAACGACACGACTTTTATCGAACAGACATTCTTTCCTGTTGAATCCAGTCAAAAAATCTGGTATTGATAGAATAGAATAAGTTAGCCACTTGTTTTCACTTGTTGCTTTTTTGCGAATCCATTTCTGGGATTTTCACTTTGGCGTCATTCGCTTAATCCTATTCTTCGCGTCTCTATACTGCTTCACATAACCTGAAGTGGTAGATTTCGACTTGGTGAAACCTTTCATCATATCAGTCGTCTAAACGCTTGTGATATGATAGAGTAAGCGAGGTGTATCACAATGGCAATCAATTACCCGAACGGAAAAAAATTTGTTCCGTCAAAAAATTCAGCTACTAAAGAAACCGGGACCCCCAAAAAGAAAAAAGATTTTTCCTTTAGTAACCGTGGTAAAACATTAGAAGATGAATTAAATGAAACCAATGATTATTATCTTCAGCTGGGGTTAGCGGTCATCCATAAAAAACCAGTGCCGCTTCAGATTGTCAAAGTAGAATATCCATCCAGAAGTGCCGCTGTTATTCGAGAAGCTTATTTCCAAGCTCCGTCTACGACAGATTACAATGGCGTTTGGAATGGACGATATATTGACTTTGAAGCTAAAGAAACCGAAAACAAAACTTCTTTCCCGTTGAAGAATATTCATGATCATCAAATTCATCACATGTCTCAAGTCGTTAAACAAGCTGGAACTGCATTTATGATCATCCGATTTTCTTCTTGGCAACGATATTTTATTATGCCTTTTAAAGAACTTGAATTTTTTTGGAATCGGATGATCACAGGTGGAAGAAAATCGGTTACTTTGCAGGAAATAGAAGAAACTTCATTTGAAATAATACCTGGAGCATTTCCACGCATTAATTATTTGCCTCTTCTAAAAAAATTTTAACTAGTACTACTTATATGAAAGTGAGGAACCGATTTTGAGTGATAAACAAATTTCGCGTGAAGAACGCCGAAAAGCAATCGAACGCCAAAAAAAGACCAATAACAAAAAGAAAAAGAAATCTCCCGCAATAACATGGATCAAGCGTATTCTACTGGCGATCGTTGTCATAGGATTAGCAGGACTTGTGTTCGGCGCCTCTCTCTTTGCGTTCTACGCAAGCAGCGCACCTGAACTTGATGAAGAATTATTGCGTGATCCTATTAGCCCGACATTCTATGCAGCCGATGGCGAAACAGAAATCCCTTATATTACTGCTGAAAACCGTGAATATGTCAATTATGAAGATATTCCAAAAACGATGGAAGCTGCTATTTTAGCAACTGAAGACAATCGCTTCTATAAACATTCGGGAATTGATGTCATTCGACTGGGTGGTGCAGTCATTGCCAACATTACTGGAGGCTTCGGCTCACAGGGAGCTAGTACCATCACTCAACAAGTTATTAAAAACTCTTTTTTAACGAATGACAAAACCTTGAAACGAAAAGCACAAGAAGCATATCTTGCTTATAAACTAGAGCAAGAATATGAAAAAGAAGAGATATTTGAGATGTATTTCAACAAAATTCTGATGTCTGGTAATATTTACGGTTTTGGCACAGCTGCTGAAACGTTTTACGGCAAACCCCTTAACGAGTTAACACTTGCTGAATCTGCGTTACTTGCAGGAATGCCGCAAAGTCCGAATGGTTACAACCCATTCACAAATCCTGAACGTGCTGAAGAACGACGGAATATCGTTTTAAGCCTAATGGAACAACACGGGAAAATTACCACAGAAGAAAAAGAACAAGCTCAAACGGCAGTTCTGGCAGACTCATTGGTCCCTGAAGATCAACGCCAGCCTCAAACGGCAAACACTGAATATACGGCCTTTATGGAAATGGTCGAGGATGAACTCGAAGCATTAGAAGGCGATTATTCACTTGGTGATGGATTGACAATTTACACCACTTTAGAACCTTACGTTCAAACTAAAGTAAACGAAACAATGGCATCTGATTTGTTTTTCGATGATAAAGTTCAATCTGCTATGACGGTCGTAGATACCAAAACAGGTGGTATCAGCGCGGTCGGCGCAGCACGTGAATACTCAGGCGATGTGCGACATAATTTCGCGATTGCGAAAGACCGTCAAGTCGGATCTACTATTAAACCAGTATTGGATTACGGTCCTGCTATCGAATACTTGGACTGGTCTACTGGCCAAACAATTGTAGATGAACCTTCTTCTTATGAAGATGGTCAAGAAATTCGCAATGTTGATGGTCAATTTCTTGGAACTATGACTATCCGCGAAGCACTTTACCGTTCGCGTAATATCCCTGCTATTAAAACGCTACAAGAAGTCGGAACAGAAGATGCTGGAAAATTCATGAAAAATGTAGGACTTGAAATGGATAATATTTTTGAGTCTTCTGCACTGGGTTCAGCTGAATTTTCAACAGTAGAAATGGCAGGAGCGTTTGCTGCCTTTGGTAATGATGGTTCTTTTATTAAGCCTCATACGATTAAGAAAATTGTATTCCGTGACGGCTCAACCGAACAAGTCGTTGCACCCGAACCGGTACAAGCCATGAAAGACAGTACTGCATACATGGTAACGGATATGCTTAGAGATGTTGTCGATTTGAATGTGCCGGGCTCTACCGGTAAAGAAGTGGCGATTAACGGTCTGGACATGGCCGGTAAAACTGGAACAACTAACTATTCTGCTAAAGAACTTGGAGAGTACGGTTTAGACTCTAGTTCGGCACCAGATGTTTGGTTTGCAGGCTATACGACAGACTACTCCATTTCTGTTTGGAGCGGCTATCCTTCAAAGAAAACACCTATCGATACCGCATCAAATGAACGACTATTATCTCAACGTTTATTCAAAAATGTAATGTCACAAATTTCATCACCTGAAACAGCTCGTTTTGAACAGCCGGATTCGGTTACAGAACAAGTCGTTGAAATAGGCTCGGATCCATTAAAATTGGCCAGTGCTTTTACACCGTATAACTTAAGAAGTTCTGAACTGTTTGCACGTGGTACGGAACCAAATTCAGTATCACAACGCTATGTCGTGGAAGATTTAGATACCCCCACTCGATTACGCGCTAAAGTCAAAGATCAATCAGCTGAACTGTCTTGGAATTACGGAGATGACGATGTATCATTTGAAGTGTCCGTTGAAGTTGATGGCTCTCGCTCAGTTCTTAGCACCTCATCAAGCCAGTCTTATACATTTAATGGCCTTGAAGAAGGGAAAAGCTATACCTTTAGCGTTGTAGCCGTTAACAGCACGCAACGAAGCGATCCTGCATCGACTGTAGTTGAAGTTGCTGCTGCACCTGAAGAACCTGAAGAAGAGCCAGTCGAAGAACCGGTTGAAGAAGAGCCAGTTGAGGAAGAGCCAGTTGAGGAAGAACCGGTTGAAGAAGAACCGGTCGAAGAAGAACCAGTCGAGGAAGAACCCGCTGAAGAAGAACCAGTCGAGGAAGAGGAACCAGCCGTTGAAGAAGATCCAATTGATGTTCCAGAAGATCCGACTGAAGAAGAAGAAAGCGAAAAACCGGCTGCCAATAATAGTGAAAACAACAATGCTACTAATGGCAATGACAATAATAAAGACGAAGATAAAGATAAAGACGACTCCAACTAAAACAACCCACCTCAAATGCATTTGAGGTGGGTTGTTTTAGTCGTTCAAGCGTTTTAGTTCAATCCGTTTTCTTGCCAATATCTTCTTCAGTTCAGTAAACAGTTCATCCAATTGACGATAAGCCGCATACGTTCCAGAAGACGTCTTAATAAAGGTCAGGCGTTCCGAACCGTTTAACGGCTCAAACCCATCATCCTGTAAGGCATCGCGACAGTGAGACAGTAGACGCTGATACAATTCAAGACCTTCTTGGATGGTGACCTTAGTCTGCTTACTGCGCTGCTCATGCAAATTGGCCAGTTCCGTCGTGATTCGAAGCCATTCCAAAAAATACGGTTCCAGCTGCTCTTTAGTTAATTTCTGTGACGATTTCACGTTTAACAAGTCCTTTTTTTTGGCGTTTTTGGCCTTCACGGCAACGGTCAAAAAGTGGACAAATAGGACATCCTGGATTTTGTGATTTGCAGTGATACCGACCAAAGAAAATAATTTGATGATGTGTTTTAGACCAATGGTCTGCAGGTGTTTTTTTCATAATGGTTTCTTCTACCTGAAGCGGATTGTCTTTCCAACGGTTTAATCCCAGACGTTTGGCAACCCGTTCAACGTGCGTATCTACTGCTAAAGCTGGAATACCAAACGCTACAGAAACAACGACGTTTGCTGTTTTCCGTCCGACTCCTGGAAGTGTCATCAGCAGGTCTCGATCAGCCGGTACAATGCTATCATAATCGGCGATCAAAATTTCACTAAGTGCTTGTATATTTTTAGCTTTATTACGAAACAATCCAATTGAACGAATATCTTGTTGCAGTTCCTCCAAAGAAACCGAAACATAATCTTTTGGTACGTGGTATTTCTGAAATAAAGTAGCAGTCACACGGTTTACTAGCTTGTCTGTACATTGTGCAGATAACAGTGTCGCAATCAATAAATCAAAAGGATTGCGGTGCACCAATTCACAATGTGCCTCTGGAAACATAAGGTCCATTTCTTCTAGACAGGCTAGCCATTTTTTTTTTGACATCATCTACTTCACCTTCTAACTGCGGTCTTCCAGCCAATTGTAAAACTGAACTTTTTTCACAACGTTTTCTGTCGGCTGAATCCGGATATTTTTCTCTCTGAAAGAACTTGCGTGCTTCGTAACTTGAGAAGAAGTTTTGATGTTTTTCTTTTTCCACTCGAACAAAATACGGTCGACATAACGCAAACTGATTTTTTGTGAAATAACCGCTTCTTTTAGCGCCATACGGATTACGTCAGGTGTATGACCATCATGATCCATCCACATAGAGATGGTTTCAATTTCCATCGGCGATAAGAAACGACCAAATTCTTGCTCAAACAGTTGGAAAATTTCTCCTTCTAGCTCTTTTTGCGTATTTTCTTTGATTTCATGCTGTTCTTTATAGACACAGTCTAATAACCGATCCCATAAAGGTTGCAACGAAATGACTTCTGTTAACACATCGCTTTCCGTCGTTTGTTGAATGGCTAAATAGCCTTGTTGCATCAATTTTTGTAGCATCGTCGTTACACTTTTTTGAGAAGTCATCATGCGCGCACCGATTTCGTCTGGTGTTGGAAATGGGTTTCCAAGTTGCTGAAATGCTTGTATATGCATAAGCAACATAGCTTCTTCGTCTGTAATCTTCAGTTCTTTATAAAACTGAAAAAAAAGCTGGGAAATGGTAACATTCTCCTGCTCAATCCACGTTTGTAGTCGATTAGGTTGTTTCATATCCCAACCACCTTTCTGTTTATTCGATTTTATGGGTATAACCGGTTTAGAAGACGAGGGAACGGAATAGATTCTCTAATGTGTTCAACGCCGCTAATCCAAGCTACTGTTCGTTCAAGACCTAAGCCAAATCCAGAATGCGGAACCGCTCCGTATTTGCTTAAATCCAAATACCAAGCATAAGCTTCTTCATCTAAATTATGCTCTTTAATCCGTTGCTTCATTAGCTCGTAGTCATGGATTCGTTCTGATCCTCCAATAATTTCTCCGTAGCCTTCTGGCGCAATCATATCTGCACATAACACTACATCGTCACGTTCTGGATGCGGCTGCATATAGAATGGCTTAATGCCGATTGGGTAATGCGTGATAAATATTGGCATATCATAGCTTTCTGCTAACGCCGTTTCATGTGGCGCTCCAAAATCTTCGCCCCATTTGATGTCATCAAAGCCATTATCATTTAGCCATTTAATCGCATCGTCGTAAGAAACGCGCGGGAATGGTGCTTTTATTTTTTCAAGTTTCGATACGTCTCTTTCAAGACGCTCCAATTCCAATTTGCAGTTGGTCAATACCGCTTGTACGATATGAGAAACATATTGCTCTTGTACTTCAAGGCTCTCTGCATGCTCTATAAATGCCATCTCCGGTTCGATCATCCAAAACTCGATTAAGTGACGACGCGTCTTCGATTTTTCTGCCCGGAAAGTTGGTCCAAACGAGAATACTTTTCCAAGTGCCATCGCTGCTGCTTCCATATACAACTGGCCAGACTGCGATAAATACGCATCTTCGTCAAAATATTTAGTAGCAAATAATTCAGACGTTCCTTCTGGAGATGAGCCAGTCAAAATTGGGGGATCTACTTTGACAAAGCCATTGTCATTAAAAAATTCATAGGTCGCACGAATAATTTCGTTGCGGATTTTCATAATTGCGTGCTGTCTACGTGAACGCAACCACAAATGACGGTTATCCATTAAAAATTCTGTACCATGTTCTTTTGGTGTAATTGGGAAATCTTTCGCTTCATGGATAACTTCAACGTCTGTAACAGCTAGCTCATAACCAAAGGCAGAGCGCGTATCTTCTTTTACTTCACCAGTAACATAAACAGACGTTTCTTGCGTCAACGCTTTCGCTGTAGCGAATAGCTCATCGCCTACTTCAGCTTTTACAACCACGCCTTGTACGAATCCTGATCCGTCACGCAACTGTAAAAATGCAATTTTACCACTTGAACGTTTGTTAGCGATCCAAGCTCCTAATTTAACTGTTTGTCCGTTATATTTAGCCATTTCGGCAATCGTAATTTTTTTCATCCAGCAATAGCCTCCAAAGAATAATGTTGTCTTAGTCTTTCCATTTTGATGTTACGAATTGATGAATCCGCTCTACCGCTTCTGTCAAAGTTTCGAGTGACGTGGCGTAGGACAAGCGAATCGTTGCATGCGCGCCAAATCCAGATCCTGGAATAACCGCCACATTCGCTTCTGTCAATAACGCCGTTACAAAATCATCAACTGACGAATAGCCCGTTTTTTTAGCCGCTTCTGAAACGTCTGGCAACAGATAAAAAGCACCTTGAGGTCGCAATACTGTAAACCCTGGAATCGCCTGTAATTTCGGATAAATCGCATTTAAACGCCCTTCAAAAGCCTGGCGCATTTCCTCTACTGCATCTTGTGGTCCATTATAAGCTTCAATGGCCGCATATTGCGAAGTTGTTACTGGGTTTGATGTAGAATGACTCGCCAAATCTGTCATTGCTTTGATCAATTTAGCGTCTCCCGCTGCATAACCGATTCGCCATCCCGTCATCGAATGCGATTTCGATACGCCGTTGATTACTACGGTGCGATTTTTTGCATCTTCTGAAAGAGTCGCGATAGATGTGTGAACGATATCTCCGTAAACTAATTTTTCATAGATTTCATCTGAAACGATTAAAATATCAAATTCGCGGCAAACTTCCGCTAACGCTGTTAATTCTTCTTTGGAATAAATCATTCCTGTCGGATTGCTTGGTGTATTAAGTATGATCGCCTTTGTCCGTTCTGTGATCGCTTCTCGTAACTGCTGTGGTGAAATTTTGTATTCCTGACTAGCTGTCGCCTCTATGTACACCGGAACGCCCTGTGCCAACTTGACTTGCTCAGGATAGCTAACCCAATACGGAATCGGAATAATCACTTCATCGCCTTTGTTCAGCAGAACTTGAAACAATGTATAAAGCACGTGCTTTGCACCAATGCCAACCATCACTTCTTTTTGACAGTAGCTCAACCCTTGATCTCTTTGCAATTTATGGATGATGGCTTCTTTAAGCGCCGGAAGTCCGCCTGCTGGCGTGTATTTTGTTTTTCCAGCTAGCATAGACTGATAAGCAGCTTCAAGAATATTTGCGGGTGTATTGTAATCCGGTTCGCCGGCGCCAAGTCCAATGACATCGACTCCTTGTGCTTTTAATTCATTTGCTTTTGCAGTAATTGCCAAAGTTGTTGAAGGTGTTAACGTTTGTACACGATTCGCTAAGTTGATCAATTTTTTCAGCCCTTTCACAAATTCAATATGCGTTTCCACCAAGTCCCATCACTTGCTGACAAATAGACATAGTTTAAACTGTCTTTTTCATCTAAAAAAGCAACTTCCCATACCGGTCCATCTTTTTCCATTCCTAACTTAGTATGCAATATTTTTTTGACAGCCATTTCATCCATAACAATTTCACGTGCTTGTTGAGAAGTAATTTCGTCTTTAAGAAGAGCTGCCTGCATTTTACCTCCGTCTTTTGGAACAAATACAGCGGTTAATTCACCCTTACTGTTTGTGCCAAGTACGGTGACGGATGCTTCAGTATTCGTATAGACGTAAGCACGCTCCACATCTTCAATCAATTGCTCGCTTTTTGCGCGATCAATGGCTAGTTGCTCTGTTTCTGAATACGGCTTATTGCCAAGAAATAAAACAAGAATGATGATGGCAACTGCCAAAAAAGAAAGAAAACCGATTATGAATGTAATCCATTGTCTCATGTAATCACCTATGTTTTATATATTGTAAAAATTGCTTTGTCATTATTTTCTTTGTCGAGCGCTAGTCCGAACATTAAGTTCCTGTCTTTTAACGTTCGGTTCAAGGCGTCTACCACTTTATATAAATCTGCTTGATACGTAAGTTCCACTGTGGAGATTACTTCAATTTTTGATTCCATGTTTGCGCCCATCCTTTCATTATATCATTGCTTATTATACCAAGCTTCAATATCGGTTACCATCTTTTCTAAAGACACTTTGGATACTTTGACTTTTGGCAATGCACTTATAAATTCACGACCATAGGATTTCGTCTCAATTCTTCGGTCGAGCACAATAAACAAACCTTTGTCATTTTTTGAACGAATCAATCTACCGAAGCCCTGTCGTAAACGAAGTACCGCCTCCGGCAAAGCATATTGTAAAAATGGATTGATGCCTTCACGCGTGATAATCGCAGAACGCGCTTTGAAAATCGGCTCATCTGGAGACGTAAATGGCAAACGGACTACCACTACCGCGCGAAGTGCATCTCCCGGCACGTCGACACCTTCCCAAAAACTATTCGTCCCAAACAGCACAGACTTCTGGAAACGCTGGAAAGATTTCAATAGTTTCATCCGACTACCTGAAGAAATTCCTTGCGCAAATAACATGTAATCATCGAGTAAGCCGGTGTCTTGAATTAAATCCACTGTTTTGCGGAGCATATCCTGTGACGTAAACAAGACAAAACAGCGACCTTCTGTCACAATTACGGTTTGAATAACAGCATCTGCAACCGATTCGATGTACTCGTGCTGAGAAACATGCTGGATATCGGGCATATCTTCCACAATATAAACATGTGCGCCTTGATAAAAATCTTTTGGAGGTTCGAATTTTAGGATTGGCACATGCTGAGGTATGCCAATTTGATTGACGATAAAGCGTTCATTTGCCGGAACAGTCATCGTTCCAGATAACCAAATAACAGCTTTGCCTTCACGCGCAGGAGCCACTACTTTGTCGACTAAGGAAGCTACAGCAAATGGTCTCTTGTACAAGGACAAACTAGTCGGCAAACTTCTCAAATCCCCTTCAATCCAACTGACTTCTTCAATGACTGGAAAAACAAAAATTTCACTAAACTCCACTGCTTTAACCATCATTTCTTCAGTCCAATAGCGCCAGTCTGCTATCGTCAGTTGATCTTTCATGGTTTTTTCAGACAACCGTTCCGCTTTTTGTAAAATAAGCTGCGACAAATCGATCCATTCGTTTAAATAATACAACATTTCTGTGAAGCGACTGTCTGAAAGCGACAGTTCACTCAATAATGCAGAATTCTTTTTGTGTCGACTGTGGGCAAATCTAGCAGTAAATTCAGCAGCTATCAAGCCTGAAACCTCATCGAAAAGGGCTGTGAATCTTAAAAACAGTGACTCGAGTTTCAACATTTCTGGAACTGTTGAAAATCCAGTCCGCTCTGCGGTTTCAAAAAGGGCTGACGCTAATTGTTTGTCGTCGAAACTGCCAATTTGACCAAAAATATATTTCCACTGCGTGTACACAAACGTTTTCTCGTGCTGCGACACTGCCGCTTGGACCACTTGATGCGCTTCATCCCAAATATAAGCACCTACATTAGTCAAAATTGTTTTTTTACTCAAATGCTGATTCAATAAAAATGCATGATTTGTGACAATGATGTGTGCGTGTCTCGCCTGATTTAACGCAAACTCGTAGAAATCTGCTTTTCTTTCTTGCTTTGACAATTTGCGTATATGTGAACGACGAATTTTATCAACGACAAATTGGCCGCCACTGGAGGCGTTAATTTCATTTAAGTCACCTGTTTTTGTGGCTGTCAACCAGACTAGTACTTGCATAATCGTAAACGTTTCATCGTAAGATTCGTCATCACTTTGTAGCAATTCAACAAATCTGGTCAAGTCGATATAATGAGATAATCCTTTAATTAAAGAAATACGCACCGGCGAACCAATAAAGGCTTCGATCATTCGACCTTCTTTTAACACCAACTGATCTTGTAAATGTGTCGTATACGTGCTAATTAAAACTTGCTTACCGGTATCGAGTGCATAATTGACAGCTGGTAACAGGTACGCAATTGTTTTGCCCATACCGGTTGATGCTTCAATCACAACTTCTTTTTTTTCATTTAACGCATTTTCAATCGTCGCCATCATGTCATATTGGCTTGGTCGCTTTTCAAAATTCGGAAAGACCGTTTCAAGACCTTCACGCCAATCGCGTGGGATGGGGCTGTCGATCCTATCTTTCTCAAATATTGTTCTGGCTTTTAATGGTACTCCTTGGAACCGATCAAAATCATCTGATTGAGCGCTTCTTTTTTTCTGTGTCAGCTTAAAGAATAGCCTCGACAAATCGGACTTTAACTGGAAAGAACGTTTGTGAAGAAATGCCAACGTGTCATAAGGCAACGATTCCAAGTCATTTTTTGCACGTAAAAACAATAAAGCCGTTGCCATCGCATCATCGTCTGCACGATGAGCACTCTCGAGTGGAATGCCAAGTTCAGAAGTAATGTCCTGCAACTTAAAGCTAAAAGCTGTCGGGTACATAAGTCTGACTAGTTCGACTGTATCCATCGTCAATCCTTGCCATTTTGACAATCCACTACGTTTTAGCTCGGCTTGCAAAAAGGGTAAATCAAAATTGGTATTGTGTGCGACAAAAATAGCATCTTGCATTTTTTCATAGATGGTTTCTGCATAATGCTCAAACGTCTTGGCATCTGCTACATCTTCCTCTGTAATATTTGTTAAATCCTGTATAAATAACGGAATTGTGCGCCTAGGATTAATAAATGTTGTATATGTATCGGTAATTTCACCGTTTTCAATCGTTACCATTGCCAGTTGGATGATCCGGTCACCTTTTGCAGGGGAATGGCCCGTTGTTTCAATATCGACAACGACATACTTTTGCGTGTTCATCTTAGCCCCTCTTTCTTAGGTGATTGCCTAAAAAAATTGTAACATATCCTACCGTTTTCCGCTTTCAAGATGAAAATTCAATCTTCTTCGCTACACTCTCAGGCAAAAGAAAAACAGCCCCGAATTTTTTCGGAGGCTGTTTTTTACATGACTGTCGCTTCAGGTTCATAGTGAATGATTTCTCTGATTTGATTGTTGGCATCCATAATAGCAACAGTCGGTTTATGATCACGAGCATTGTCGTTCATCACATATGCATACGACAAGATAATCACGATATCTCCTCGTTGCACAAGACGCGCTGCTGCTCCGTTGACGCAGATCACACCACTACCGCGCTCTCCTGCAATGATATAAGTTTCAAATCGTGCACCGTTATTGTTGTTGACAATATGCACTTTTTCATTGGCTAACATGCCAACAGCATCCAGCAAATCTTGATCGATGGTAATACTACCAACATAGTTTAAATCAGCTTCTGTCACCGTCGCACGGTGAATTTTTGAATTGAGCATCATTCTAAGCATGGGTCAGTTCTCCTTTGGATTAAAAATAATGTTATCAATTAAACGCGCCTTTTCAAACTGTACCGCTAAAGCTAGAATGGCATCCTGCTGAATAGTAGTCGTTAATGTTGGGTAATCAAGTAATTCGATGTAATCGATTTTTCCAGATGTATGTTCAGTTAAGTAGGCAGTCATAGATTCGATTGGATCCTGTCCCTTTAGAAATGTGGCCTTGCCCATTTCCAATGCTTTTCTCAAGTGAGGCGCTTCGTTCCGCTCCGCATCACTCAAGTAAACATTACGAGAGCTTTTCGCGAGGCCATCTTTTTCGCGAACCGTCTCTCCACGTCTTATGGCCATTGGAAAATTAAAATCTGTCACAAACGATTCAATAATCGCTAATTGTTGGGCATCTTTTTGACCAAAATAAGCCAAGTCAGCTTCTGTTAAATGAAATAACTTGGTAACTACTTTTAAAACCCCATCAAAATGCCCAGGTCTTTTCGCACCGCAAAGCACATCAGCTTGAGCGCCTGCAAATAGTTGAATTTGGCTTTCGCGCGGATACATTTCGTCAACTCTTGGCGCAAAAATCACGTCAGTACCGGCTCTTTTAGCAAGCTCTTGATCTCGTTTTAAGTCTCTTGGGTAGCGATCAAAATCTTCGTTCGGTCCAAATTGAGCGGGATTCACAAAAATACTCATGACCACTTTGTCGTTTTCCGCTTTTGCTTTTTCGACTAGCGAAAGATGACCTTCATGCAAAAAACCCATTGTTGGCACAAGACCAATTGTTTTGCCAGCTTTTTTGGTATCACGAACCCATTCTTTTAGTTCGATTACCGTTTGTAAAATCAACATTTTTTCTCTCCTCTCGGGAAGAAAACCATATAAAAAGCCCTTCTGCTGAAAAAAAGACAGAAGGACAGTAAATGTACGCTTGGTTTCCTCCGTCCCTGTCATGAATCTGATCAAGGCAGAACATATTTATAAAGAATTTTGGGTGTCTTGCGATTGTTCGGTGCAGTTCAAGAGTGATACTGCCCGTTGAAAATACTATACCAGAATTTTTTAAAAAAGCATATTGTATGCTTAGCGATTAAATTATTTAAAGAGACTAGTGAAAAACCGATGTATCTCTATTATGGCGTCTTCCTAGATTTGTTAGTCATTTCAATATCAGCTGAATAAATACCATGAAGTTTACCGTCAGCGGTCCGTAATTGCAAGACGCCGTCATCGGTAATGCCTTCTGCGATGCCTTCAAGTGTCTGATTGGTCATTCGAGCTCGTACCGGCTGACCAATTGTCGTCGAATAGCTCTCCCATAAGATCTTCAGCATAGCGAAACCTTCTTCGATATACATTTGCGTATAGAGCTCCATGTAAAACAGCAAAGACTGAACTAATTTTTGACGATTTACCGCTTCTCCACTTTCCATTTTCAGTGAAGTCGCGATATCTTGTACCCCGGCATCAAAATCGTCTTTTTCTTGATTGATGTTTAAACCGATACCAATAATCAAAGCTTGAATCCCATCTGCGTCCGACTGTAATTCAGTCAGAATGCCGGTACATTTTTTGCCATTCAGTAAAATATCATTTGGCCATTTAATTTGCGGTTGCAGCCCTGTCACTTCTTCGATTGCCCTAACGACTGCTACGGCAGTTACGAGCGTAAATTGAGGTGCTTTTTGCGGTGCCACATCAGGACGCAAAATAATACTCATCCAAGCACCCTTGTTAGCCGCAGAGTCCCATTTCCGAGCCAATCTACCACGTCCAGCTGTTTGCGTTTCTGTAAGTACTACTGTGCCATCAGGGGCACCTTCTTGCGCGAGTTGATGCGCGATGATTTGAGTTGATGCGCAACTTTCGACATATTCTATTTCTCGACCAATGCTCTTTGTTTTCAAGCCCGTTTGTATGCCGAGTGGTTCTAATGTATCTGGCAACATCACAATCCGATAGCCTTTTTTCTTGACAGATTCAATGCCGTACCCTTTTTCTTCAAGTTCTTTTATGTGCTTCCAAATTGCCGTTCTCGAAATACCCAATTCATCTGCTAAATGTTGACCTGATACAGCTTCACCATTCGACTCAATCAATCGTTTTGCTATCTTAAGCGTGACGGTGATATTCATTTTTAAACCAGTCCTTTATGAGTTCTTTGTCATTCTCCAATTCACCATAGACAATGAGCTTTTCCATTTTTTCAATCCATACTTTTAGCCAAGGACCTGATTTGTCACCGCTCCATTGCATTAAGTCCAGACCGTTTGCTGCGATATCAGACTTCGATTGAATCGGTAATTGTTGCTTAGCAGCTGTTAAGTTTTCTACATTGTCAGTTACCAAAGCGGCCATCTCCAATTGTTCGATTGAATAGTGGTAATACGTCCATTGGTCCCAAGTTTCGAGCTTTGTTAGTTCCAAACTTTTTTCAATGAGTCTCTTTTCTTCGTTGGAGAACCGGTATTCTTTGACAGCTGAAAACTGACGATTTTGCTGATGTAGCAGATAAAACCAACCAAACGTAGACGTACCATTCGATTTATAGGGTATCCAGTCTACTTGAAAAAGTTCGCCTGCTGGCAAAAATTTTGTTAATACCGAATCCCATAAATAAGCCATACTTTTTTGTGTTCTGGGATTGACGAATATTTTATCGATTTCTGACTTTAATCGCTCGACTGCAATTGCTTTGATTAAGCGTGCATGGCGACGAATCGAATGTAAGGTCTTCATATCGATTATGAAATCTAATTGTCCTGTAAAACGAATTGCTCTCAGCATACGTAAGGCATCTTCTTCAAAACGCTCATCCGGATTGCCAACTGCGCGAATGATTTGATTTTGCAGATCCTCTTGTCCGCCAAAAGGATCGATAATCTCCTGATTTTCAGTCATCGCCATCGCATTGATCGTAAAATCGCGACGTCGTAAATCTTCTTTGAGTGATAAAACAAATTCGACTGAATCCGGTCTACGATTATCAGAATAACCGCTTTCTGTTCGAAATGTTGTCACTTCAATACCTTCTCCGTCTAGCAGTACCAATACCGTGCCATGGTCGATGCCTGTATCCACCGTTCGTTTAAACAGCGCCTTCACCTGTTGTGGCAATGCAGAAGATGCCACATCGACATCTTGTGGTGCTTTTCCTAACAACAAATCACGGACAGCTCCACCGACTATATAGCCCTCAAATCCAGCATCTTTTAGCGTGTCGATTACTTTTATGGCCGTATTCATTGTTGCTCAGCCTTCATCATCAACTGTTCATATAAGCCTTCGTACTGTTCCAAAATTTTTGATGAATGAAAATGCTCAGTTACAGTCTCCAAAGCACCTTGTCGCAAATTTTGTAAATGCTCATCGTCACTTAATATACGGATCGCATATTGCGCAGCTTGTTGTGTATCTCCTAGTTCAACAAGGTAGCCATTATTTTCTGGATCAATAATTTCAGGCATCCCGCCGATATTGGAGCCAATTACGGGAACACCGCACGCCATCGCTTCGAGTAGAACTAAGCCAAATGCCTCTTTTTCAGACAACAACAGTTTAATGTCACTAATACTATAAAATTCAGCAAGGCCTTCGCGCTTGCCAAGAAATAATACGTGATCTTCCAACTCCAAATCCCTTACTTGCTGAATAATTCGGCTCATTTCGGGTCCGTCTCCTACTAATAATAGCTTGCAATCCAGTTGTTGACGCACCAAAGAAAACGTCTCTACAACATCTTGAACACGTTTCACTTTACGGAAATTCGAAACGTGAATCATTACTTTTTCATTAGCACCGATGCCTAATTGCTCTTTTAGTTTCGTAGCATCTTGCGGGAAATATTCTCTTTCGTCAACAAAATTATAAACTGTCTCTATTTTTTTATTCGGTTTAATAAGATCATAGGTCTGTTCTTTTAATGAATCTGATACGGCTGTAACAATATCTGATTTTTCAATCCCGTAGCGAATTGCTTCTTTCAATGATGAATCAGAACCTAGTACTGTGATGTCTGTGCCGTGTAAGGTCGTTACAATTCCGATATTTGAGCCCGCCATGTCTCGCCCAAGAATGGCGCAGACGGCGTGTGGAATCGCATAATGAACATGCAAAAGATCTAAGTTTTCATTTTTAATGACTTCAGAAATTTTGGTAGCCAGCGCAATATCATAAGGCGCATATTGAAATACGGAATACGTATTAATATCAACTTGATGATTAAAGATATTTGCATAGGTTTTATTTAGCCGAAAAGGAGTACTGGATGTTATAAAATGAACCTCGTGCCCTTTTTCCGCCAGCATCTTCCCTAATTCTGTAGCAATAACCCCAGACCCTCCGACTGTTGGATAGCAAGTAATGCCGATTTTCATTTTTCGCACAGTTCCCTCTCCTATCCTCTTCTTTCTCCGAGCAATCGCCAATCAATAAAACCATGTTGCAATCCTTTAAGTAAAACTTCAGCCGTTCCCATATTCGTAGCCAGTGGAATGCTGTAGACATCACATAGACGAATTAACGCTGTTACGTCAGGTTCATGGGGTTGGGCAGTTAATGGATCACGAAAAAAAATAATCATATCCATTTCATTTTGCGCGATCATTGCACCAATCTGCTGATCCCCTCCAAGCGGTCCTGACTGAAAACGAATAACCAATAAGTCTGTTTCGTCTATTACTCGCTGACCCGTCGTTCCAGTCGCATACAGTGTGTGCTGAGACAAAATTGACTCGTAAGCTATAGCAAATTGGATCAAATCATCTTTTTTTCGGTCATGGGCAATTAATGCAATTTTCATGTCATCTTCCCCTTTAATCGATTATATGTTCCAAGCCATAAATAAGCTCTTCTTTTTCCATTACGGTTTTGATAGATAACACAACGCCTGACATAAACGAACCTCGATTAAACGAATCGTGACGCAGCGTTAGCAATTGTCCCTCTCCTCCAAGCAACACTTGCTGATGAGCAACCAACCCCGGTAACCGCACGCTATGTATGCGCATGCCGTCATAATTAGCGCCACGAGCACCTGGCAGAGTTTCTTTCTCACGAATATGTCCTTGTTGATAGATCGGGCGTTGTTGTGAAATCAAATGAGCGGTCTTCATCGCAGTTCCAGAAGGCGCGTCTAGTTTTTGGTCATGATGCATTTCGATAATCTCAATATCTGGTAAATACTTAGCAGCTTGTTCAGCAAATTTCATCATTAATACAGCTCCAATGGCAAAATTGGGTGCGATGATGCAGCCAATTTTCGAAGCTTTAGAGAGCGTTTTCAGCTCTTCAAGTTGTTCATCTGAGAAACCGGTCGTCCCAACAACAGCACGTATGTTTAATTCTAGTGCTTGCTTTGTATGTTCATAGACAAATTCAGGTGTCGTTAAATCGAGCAGCACATCCGGTTTGGTGATTGTGTGCAGCTCTTGAAGATCGATAAAAACCGGTACCGTGTAATGAGAAGGAAATAAATTAGTATCTGCTAACGTGCGACCAATTTCTTTATAGTCTAAAACAGCAACTAGTTCCATTTCGTCGTTGTTCATAACCGTATGTACAGCTTCTTTGCCCATTTTACCTCTTGCTCCTGCAATTGCCACGCGAATTGTCATTTGACTTCATCCTTTCTTGTCCAACGATCTTTATCTCTACTAGAAAATTTCTCCATCACGCGGTCATGAGCCTTTGCCAAATCAATGTCCATCGAGTTTGCCATACAAATTAAAACAAATAAGACATCGCCCATTTCTTCTTCCATGCTGTTAGCAGCTTCTGAACTCTTCTTTTTCTTTGGACCGTATTGATGCATCACTTCTCTTGAAAGTTCGCCGAGTTCTTCTGTCATTCGCGCCATCATTTCCATCGGTTGAAAATAGCCTTCTTTAAATTGTCCAATATATGTATCAACGTCTTGTTGAAGCTGTTTCATCGTTTTTTCACTGTTCATTTCATCACGCTCCTCAGTCAATCGTAAAGAAAACTAGAGATGTTGTCAAAACTCATCTTTTCAACGATAATACAGAAGTTGACATTCTTGAAAGGGGCTTGGATGAATTGAAAGAACTAAAAATTAAAAATATCTTTTTCATCGTTCTCGGTGCCGCTATTTACAGTTTTGGATTTGTTCACTTTAATATCCAAAACGAATTGGGAGAAGGCGGTTTCGCTGGAATTACATTGATTTTGTACTTTATCTTCCATTGGGATCCTGCATTGATGAACTTATTGTTGAATATTCCTCTATTCTTTATCGGATGGAAGCTCCTTGGCAGAAAAGTTTTCCTGTATACCGTTATTGGAACAGTAGCTGTTTCTGTATTCTTAAAAATCTTTTTAATCTATGAAATTCAAATCAACTTACAAGATGATTTGTTTTTAGCAGCCTTGTTTGCCGGTGTTTTTGTGGGCATTGGACTTGGCATTATTTTCAGATTTGGAGGAACTACGGGAGGCGTAGACATTATTGCCCGCTTGGCCCAAAAATACATAGGCTGGAGCATGGGCAAAACAATGTTTTTGTTTGATGCCGGCGTCATTATGCTGTCTTGGTTGACATTCCTCGATCATCGCTCCATGATGTACACACTCGTTGCTGTTTTTATTGGTGCACGAGTTATCGACTTTGTTCAAGAAGGCGCTTATTCAGGTCGTGGCGCTTTGATCATTTCAAATTCCCAAGAAGAAATCGCCAGTCGCATTGCCATTGAGATGGACCGAGGCATCACAATTCTTCGAGGGTATGGGCACTTTACAAAAGAAGAACGTGAAGTTCTGTATTGCGTTATCGCAAGAAATGAAATTGTTCGATTGAAGAGCATTATCAACTCTGTTGACCCTCATGCATTTGTGTCCTTAATGGATGTTCACGATGTGATGGGTGAAGGATTTACACTTGACGAAGAAAAAAGACCGATTGATTAATTTTTCTATATTAAAAAACGGCCCAAACGCGGGCCGTTTTTTTATGAGCGATTCATATTGGTGTAAATCAAAATTAATCTGGCAAGTTCAAGAACTGCAACTGCAGTAGCTGCGACATAAGTCATCGCTGCTGCACTCAATACTTTTTTTGCGTGACGTTCTTCTTCATTGCGAATGATGTTATGCGACAGCAATTGATCCATCGCTCGGCTAGAAGCATTAAACTCGACCGGTAAGGTCACTAACTGAAAGACGACTCCAGCAGCTAGTAAGACGATTCCAATCAGTAACGCCCCGCTCCACGCAGAAAAGAAACCAATCATAATAAAGATCCAAGACATATTAGAAGATACATTAACAATTGGCACAAGACGATGACGCAGACGCAAGAACGAATAATCTTCCGCATCTTGAATCGCATGTCCAACTTCGTGAGCCGCAACCGCTGTTCCTGCAACCGATGCTTCGTGATAATTATGACTGCTGAGTGCTACTGTTTTTGTCAGCGGGTTATAATGGTCACTAAGCAGGCCACGACTTTCTATGACTTTAACGTCTCGAAGATTATTAGCATCCAAAATGATCCGTGCCACTTGTGCGCCACTATGACCAGAAGTCGACCGAACTTTTGAGTATTTTTTGTATGTTCTTTTTAATTTGAATTGCGCCCAAATCGGGATGATTAGCAATAGGATAAAATAGAAGATATATCCGCCCATTCCCATGTATAAATCAACACCTCTTTCTTTCTGCTTGATACGTTTATTTTACTTGCATTAGTCAATATTGGTCAACTGAAATGGACTGCTTTTTATTCAAACGAACGACATAAAAGGCGAAGCCGACACAAACGATTGATAACCAGAAAGTAAAATAGCCAATTTGACTCGTGTACTCACTCAAGGTGCTATAAATTGGCATTTGGCCGAAAACATAATCAATAACGTCATTGTGAAGCGTCCATACAGCAGCCAGCGTCGCCGATAGCCAGCCAAAGCGATAATGCTCAATATACAGCACCGCTTGAAGCGCCATAGCGAAATGGGAGCCAATCAACATCCAACCAATCCAGCCGATGGAACCAACTTCCCAGAGCGTTAGTAAATTCATCGCCACTGCCCACAACCCGTATTTGATTAATGTAATAAATGCCAGCGCTTCAAACAAACGGCTTCTTTTACCAAAAATCCATAGTCCCAAAACAATGGTAAAAAACAAACTCGCGGTCGGACTATCAGGAACAAAAATCAAAAAACGCGGCTCTGTTATTTTCAATTGCCAGCCATACCATATGTATCCATAAATTGTACCAGCTAGATTGACCAGAAATAGCAAAATCAAAAATGGCCGGTACATCAACCAAGCTGAAATTTTAATCGCGAAGGAAAGCATTGTTTTTCTTCCTTTCTAAGGTAGAAAAAAAGAGCCGGTTTCCCGGCTCTTTTTTTATTATTGATTATTCTGCTTCAAGGCCTGAAATAAATTCAGCTAAGACTTGCAGATCTTCATCTGTTCCATCCCAAGATGGAGGCATCACTTGAGCTCCATCTTTTTCGATACCATTGACAGCAATTTCAGCGATTTCTTCAGGAGTCAGACCAGTACCAACAAGTGTTGGACCAACTGCTCCTTCTAAGTTATCGCCATGACAACTGATACATGCCGCACCAGCATAAACTTCATATCCTGGATCCGTTGTATCAATTTCCACTTCTTCTTTAATTTCTCCTTGCGCTTCAGCAGCTTCCCAGTCATGGTTGGCTACTGATTCCCATGTAAGGAAAATAATTGATGCGATTGCAAGAATCATAAATCCTGTAGGCAACGGGCGTTTCGAAGGACGTCTTTCCGGTCCACGATCTAGGAATGGCGCCAACATAAGTGCACCAAAAGCAAGACCTGGAATGATGATAGCACCAACCACGTTAAATGGTCCGGAAGCAAATTGGTATTTCAGTAATTGGTATAAGAACAAGAAATACCAGTCTGGCAATGGAATATAAGCTGTATTCGTCGGATCTGCCTGTCCTTCAAGAGGTGACGGATGAGCGACAGTTAACAACAAATAACCGATTAAGAAGACTGAACCAATCATCCATTCTTTCAAAAGGAAGTTCGGCCAGAAAGCTTCTGTTTTACCAGGGTATTCGGAGTAATCTTTAGGAACATTCGGCTGACGGAATTCCAAACCTGGAACACGCGAATCTCCTACAAATTTCATCCCTTTTCCGCGATGCATAGTGTTCCCTCCTTAAAAAATCCTTGTTACGGAATGATTTATAGCGGTCCTGAAATACCCTGTCTTCTGATCATGATAAAGTGAGCAGCTAGCAACCCAAGCAAAGCTGCAGGCAAGAAGAAGACGTGGATAGCGAAGAATCGTGTCAAAGTCTGTGCACCAAGGATTGTTGAATCCCCAGCCAATAGAATTTTGATCGATTCACCGAGCACGGGTACAGATGCCGCAATTTCAATTCCAACTTTTGTTGCAAATAAAGCTTTCATATCCCATGGAAGCAAGTAACCTGTGAAACTTAATCCAAGAATGACGCCGAATAACAAAACGCCAACTACCCAGTTCAATTCACGAGGTTTCTTATAAGAACCTGTAAAGAATACTCGTAATGTATGAAGGAAAATCATGACCACTACAAGCGAAGCTCCCCAGTGATGCATCCCACGCACAATTTCTCCAAAAGCAACTTCATTTTGAAGATAATAAACCGACTGCCAAGCATTTTCAATATCTGGCACATAATACATTGTTAAGAACATACCGGATAAGATCTGGATTACTGTAATGAAAAATGTAAGTCCCCCAAAACAATAAACAAATGCTGAAAAGTGGTGTGCGGGGTTTACGTGCTCAGGTACTTCATGGTCAGCAATATCACGCCAGATAGGCGTGATGTCTAATCGCTCATCAACCCAATCATATAACTTGTTTAGCACTGGTGTCGTACCCCCTAACTATTAAACTAGTGTGTTTTCTCTTACTGCACCGATAGCTACAAAGCCATCTTGTTCTTTCACTTGGTACTCATCGAGTGGTCCAAGCGGCGGTGTTCCTGCAATGTTTTGTCCGTTTTTCTCATAACGGCCTGCGTGGCATGGACAGAAAAATTGTGTCGGGTGTTCCGGAGAACCCGCCCAGTTCACTGTACATCCTAAATGTTTGCAAACAGGTGAAAGCGCGATTAACTTATCGCCTTCTTTATACACCCAAGCTGAATTCGTCACTTCAGATACATACCAAGCGTCTGTTTGTTCAAACGTAAAGTCGACACGTACTGGTTCTGCCGTGATATCAGCTACAGCTTGATCAGTTAAAACGTAGTCTCCGCCTTCATGTTGCTGAAGTATCGGGTCTACCGCAAAACGAACCATTGGCATCAACATTCCTGCTGCCATGAAACCACCTACACCTGTTAATGTGTAGCCTAAAAATTGACGTCGTGATACACGATTATTACTCATCCTTTTCCCCCCTCTAACATTCAAGGTCAGTCCAATGGACATACTCATTCAAATATAATTACTAGGACAACCTAATGATATATCAATCAAATCTTTAGGTCAATATCGCATTCAGCCTAATCATGCAGTTTGTGAACATTTCATGAATGATGTGACCATTCTTTTGTAAATAGCGGCAATACCTGCCTTAACTGGTCTTCCATCACCGAATTTTTAAAAGATTGATCCATATCTTCAATTGGAATCGCAGGTAGCCATAACACATTTTTAAGACTGTCAATGGTTCGCCACTCTGAATCTGTCGTCAAATAAAAAACGTGTTTGAATTTCGTATGTCCCAATTCTTGCGACAGTTCTTCAGCAATTCGTTGACGATTTGCTCCTTTGCCATAAGAAATGGGCGGGAACAAAAGGATCCGCCCTTTAAATTGTTTCTCTAATAAAGCAGTCAAGTTTTGTAAGTACTCAGAAGCTCCTGCACTCGATTTCATGCCTGCTTCACTTAAATCTAACTGAAGAAGTGGCACGACTGCTGTATCTATATAATCTTGTTGGCTCAAGTATTGATCTATCTCTTTTCCGATAAAATGCATAGCGCTTTTTCACTCTCCATCTTTTTTTATCGCTTTGAACGCTTTCAACATCGCGGACAATTCAAAAAAGCGGTCACGATCATTAGCGTCCAAGGCTTCATCAATTTGTTTGTAAATCGTTTCTTCATGGAACACGGACATGCTTTCCTCAAGAATTTTTTCAGCAATTTGACGATCTTGCTCGTTAACAGAAGCATCCTTAGGGATATATGGATTTTCTTCCAACACCGATAAATACATGGTAGGTGGAGGAATGTTCGGGAAATTCAATTGAATATATAAATGTTCGTCCGGATTGAGACGTAAATCGTGAAACGATTTCTCAGCATCCGCCGTCATCAAGTTGCCTTTGTAGAAACGAAACGGAATTTCTTTGGAATCGGTTGAAGACATGACCATTGCGCGCGGACAGTAATGCGCTTCTTCAACAAAATGGGTTTTCTCAAGCAAATCTTCGTTGCTCAACATATAATTGAGAATCCAAATACATTCACGTCTTTTCATTTTGTATGATTGCAGAAACCAACGGACAAATTGCTTTTTTTCACCTATCGACACTGAAGCGGTCATGAAACTTCCTCCTTTCAGTCAAACGACTGTTGCCAATCAAACCATTCTGGATTTTCTGGTTCTAATGCCTGTAGCTCTTTAATCATTTCGAGAGCAGCAGCTCTTTTTCCTTCTTCTATTAAAAATAATGCGTATTTCTTAAGGAAAACAACATCATCTTTAAAAGCTGGATAAGCTTTTTCATAATACACGGTCGCCTGCTCATAATCTTCACTGCGTTCATAAGTTTCAGCAATCATCGGATAAAGACCAGCCCAATCATCTCCACTTTCAATCACCATCTGCGCAAGTTCAAGAACTTCTTCATCCATCTCTTCGGCATGGAAGTAAGACACCAGCGTATAGATCGCTTCCATATATTCTGGATCTAATGCGATTGCCTGGCGTAAATGGCCAACACCTTCTGCTGACTTACCAAGTTTCATGGCAAGTTTACCTGCAAACAAATACAATTCCTTGTCAAATTCATCTCTAGTAATTCCTTCGTTTATCGCCTGATAGGCCGCCTGATAATCTTCTGCCATATTCAAGCTTTGTGCTTTTAATAAGTAAGCAGAAAAATAATCCGGATCAATGCCAATCAACTCGTCAAGCCGACGTACAGCCATGTCATACTGGCGTGTTTGAAAAGCTGCAAATGCTACTCCAAATAAAACGTCTGGCGTAGCTTGATCTTCCAACGCCTTTTCGTAGTACGGTAACGCCTCTTCATAAGCAGCTCCTGCACTGTAAACTTCAGCAAGTCTCTCTGAAAGATTGACTCCTTCAATGACAATTTGTTTTGACTCCAGTTCTTGATAAATTTTTGCCGATTCCAGATAACGGCCCGAGTCGAGAAGTAGTTCTGCTCTCGCTTGTTGCAGAAGTGGTTCGTCAGGCATCAATTCAATCGCTTCATTTAAGCGACTTTCAGCAGCTTCTAGCAAGCCTTGAAGTTGGAACAAGTCCGCTAAAGTTACGAGCGCCTGGGCATATAATTCGTCGTCTTTAGACACTTCCATTAACGCATTTAACGCATCATCTTCGCGATCAGCATCAATCAGCAAGTTTGCTCGATCGATAACCAATTGCGCTTCTTCTGGAAAAATATATTGCAAATGCTCAAGTACTTTAATTGCTTCTTCTACAAAACCGATTTCTGCCAGCCATTCCGACAACCCGTATTGCTCATCAGGATCTCCCTGTAGCAAGTAGTCATCCAGTAATGTATTTAGAAGTTTGGGATCTCCTTGTTCGACTGCTTTTTGTATCTGTTCTATGTTAGCCATACTATCACCTATTCCTTCACATTCTCACTCTCATCCTACACGAAATCTTGTTATTATCATACTAAAAAAACTCCCCATCAGGAGAGTCTAGTTGTCAGTAAATTAAGTTGTTCAAAAAAGTTGGGGTAGGAAACTGAAATGCATTCAGCGTCATCAATGACAACTTCGCTAGATGCTATTAACGCAGCAATTGCCGCCATCATCCCAAGGCGGTGATCGCCGTAAGAAGTCATTTCAGCACCGGTTAAAGCCGTTGGTCCATGAATGATCATGCCGTCTTCAGTCGCTTCAATGTCTGCGCCCATTTTCGTCAATTCTTTGACAACAGCAGAAATACGATCTGTTTCTTTCACGCGAAGCTCTTCAGCATCTCTGATCACTGTCGTCCCTTCAGCCTGTGTAGCGATAAGTGCAATCAAAGGAATTTCGTCAATCAATCGTGGAATCAACTCTCCGCCAATTTCAATTCCTTTCAATTTACTCGAATGAATGGTTACATCTGCGGAACGTTCTCCTTGCGTATCATGTTCTTCCAATTCAAAATTAGCGCCCATTTGTTCAATCACATCTAAAATACCTGTCCGCGTCGGATTAATTCCTACATTTTCTAGCGTCACTGTGCTCCCTTCAGTAATTAACGCAGCACCTATCATAAAGGCCGCAGACGAAATGTCACCCGGCACCTTCACATTTGCAGCCGTTAGCTTTTGACCACCTTCTAACTTAATCTGGTAGTCTTCACGTGTAATCGTAGCGCCAAAATGTTCTAGCATGATTTCTGTATGGTCGCGCGAAGCGATTGGCTCATGAATAATCGTTTTGCCATTTGCTTTTAATGCAGCCAATAAAATGGCGGATTTTACTTGAGCACTGGCAACTGGCAATGTATAGTCAATCGCCTTTAACTGTGCTCCTTGAACTGCTAAAGGTGTGTATTGTCCGTCTTCTCGCCCTCGAATATCTGCACCCATTTCGCGAAGCGGATCGATGATGCGTCTCATAGGACGCTTTGCAATAGACTCATCTCCAACTAAAATTGAATGAAAAGAAGTTCCCGCCAATAATCCAAGCATTAATCTTGTTGTCGTTCCCGAGTTCCCGGTATCCAAAACTTCAGAAGGCTCTTTCCAAGAATCTTCTCCTCTACTTTGAATGGTCACTAAGTCTTCTGTAATATTAATTTTTACGCCCAGCTTTTTAAAACAGGAGATAGTGCTTAGGCAATCGTCTCCCATAAGAAAACCTTCTACTGTCGTTGTCCCTGTTGCCATAGATCCAAACATAATAGCTCTGTGAGAAATTGATTTGTCCCCTGGAACTTGAATGGTGCCTTTTAAGGCTGGTTTTTTAAACGCTAAAGATAATACCACGGGCTTATCCGTCCTTTCAGGAAATATATGTATCGTATACAGTTCGAGTCATCATGCATTTTTGTGCGCGCGCACGATCTTCCGTTGTTTGGAAACTGATAACAAGAATACCAAATACGTCTTCACGCGTTTCCAAAATTCGAAGATTGACAATACTGATTTCTTCTTCTGCTAGATAGCCAGTTAACTCCGAGATAATACCCGGTATATCGGGTACATCGATATACAAATCGAATACCGAGAACATCGCACCATGCCCAGAAATCGGCAACTCGTCCCTTACTGTCTTAGCATGCGAGAAAAATTGTTGAATCGGTTCTGGATCATTTTTTTTAAGCATCTGTTTTAATTGTTCCATTTGCTCCATCCAATTATCCAACTGCTGAACAATCATTGTATTATTTTGAGTGGTAATATCTCTCCACATTTCGGGATTTGCCGAAGCGATACGTGTCGTATCCCGAAAACCACCAGCCGCTAGTTGTCGAGCAAAAGGAAATTTATCCTCTTGATCTAATTGATGAACCAGTGATGCTGCAATCAAATGTGGGAAATGACTCACTATCGCTGTCATATGATCATGCTCTTCTGCTGGCAATATCTTAATTTTTGCTTTAGTAACTGCCAATAATTCTTTTAAAAAGTGTAAACGTTCATCGTCCGTCGCGTTATCAGGTGTTAAAATATAATAGGCATTTTCAAATAACACTTCTTTTGCTGCTTCTACCCCACTCTTATGCGATCCCGCCATTGGATGACCGCCTATAAAAAGATGGTTCAAGCTTTTCGAAGATTCCATTATTTGTATTTTAGTACTACCCGTATCTGTCAAGATGACATCATCTTTCAACTGCCAATATTTACTTTGTTCCATTAATTTGATTGTAGCCCCTACGGGTGTAGCAAAGACGATAACATTAGCTTCTGATGCTGCTTGTTCAAGTGATGGCGGTGAACTATGTATGATCCCCATTTTAAAAGCTTTTCTAGCGGTCAATGGATCGGCATCGTACCCTGCCACATGGACATCCTGATTACGCTGAAGCGCTTTTGCGAGCGACCCACCAATCAGGCCTAATCCAATAATTAAAATATGAGTTGTCACGTTGAACTCACCTGGCTTTTAGCAGATAAATCCGGACGCAGCTTAATCGCTTCGTTCAAATAAATATGGTGAATGTCTTGCTGACCCAGCACGGTATTAACGTGCATCATGACACGGATACATAGAGGCATACTCCCAGGAACGTCCATTTCATGTGTGCACATGACGGGTACATATGTCCATTCCGCAATTGTCCGAACAGCTTTCGCTGGAAAAGCAGATGAAATATCAGTCGTCGTCGAAATGATGACTGACGCAACATCATCTGGTTCAATATTGTTTTCTTTAGCCATTTCTAACACTAGCCGTTGTGTTTCTTTTAATACTTCTTCTGGCTGGTCTACAGAAACTGTAATTGCACCTCGTACTCCACGTATCATCTAATCACTTCTCCTATCTGTAAGACTAATTTTTCATAGGTTGCACGTGCGTGCTGCTCTTCAATTTGTTCTACACATGGTTTGCCTGTGCGTTCAAGTAAAACAAAATTCAGTGTTCCTCTTGAAGATTTTTTATCTTTTTTCATATAAGGCAACAATGCCTCAAAATGAATTTCCTGTAGTAAATGAAGGGGATAGCCATTTGTACTAGACCACCTGATAAATTCAGCTAATTTACTATGCTCTGACAAAAGAAGAGCATAAGACATTCCAAGCACGACGGCTTCTCCGTGTGTAAGTTTGCCATAACCCAGATGTCCTTCTAATGCGTGTGCCAACGTATGACCAAAATTCAAGTATTTACGAACACCGCCTTCAAATTCGTCTTCTTCAACAATCGCCGCTTTTACAGCAATGCCTTTTTCCAAATGGCGATTCAAATCGTCTTCTGTCATGTCTTTAAAGTTCTCAATAGCCAATAATTCATTCAACCACTCTTCATTAGATATAAAGGCGTGCTTGATCACTTCAGCCATACCTGAACGTACTTCTTGAACAGGTAAAGTTGCCAGCAATTTACTATCATACAAAACGACTTTTGGTTGATAAAATGTACCGATCATATTTTTTCCTAACTCATGATTGATGGCTGTTTTACCGCCGACTGCACTATCATGAGCCAAAATCGTCGTTGGAAGCTGGATAAACGAGATGCCCCGCATGAAAGTCGAAGCAACAAATCCGGCTACATCTCCTGTCGCGCCTCCACCAAAAGCGAGTAGCAAAGAAGCTCTTGAGCAATTTTCGGAAAGCAGAAAGCTGTGACACGCCATAAAGGTTTCCACGGACTTTGCACTTTCTCCAGCCGGAATTGTTAACACACGAACGTCCCAATTTGTTAAATGAGCTAATAAATACGGTAAATGAAGCTCTGCCACTTGTTTGTCGACGATAACCACAATTCGATCGGCATTATCTAGCAAAGGGCGATAAGCATTTGCGAACAAATCGAAAGCTCCCGCACCGATATGAACCATATAAGGATGATTTGCCTCGACTCGCAATTGCTTCATTCTTAAAACTCCTTCGTGTATTCCAGGTAATTTTTTAGATTATCTACTAAGCGAGGCATTTGATCTGCGTCGAACTGATCCAACAATGCGTTTGCGACTTCCCATGCGACTACGTGCTCAGCAACAATCGAAGCTGCCGGAACGGCACAGCTGTCAGAACGCTCAATACTTGCTTGAAAAGGTTCTTTCGTTTCAATATCCACACTATTAAGCGGCTTATACAAAGTCGGAATCGGCTTCATTACACCTCTAACGATAATAGGCATTCCAGTCGTCATTCCGCCCTCGAAACCTCCGAGATTATTCGTTTTGCGTGTGTAGCCATTTTCTTGATCCCAAAGAATTTCATCATGAACTTCACTGCCTGGTTTTCTAGCCATTTCAAACCCTAGACCAAATTCAACCCCTTTGAAGGCGTTTATGCTCATAATGGCAGCTGCTAATTTAGCGTCCAGTTTCCGGTCGTAATGGACATAGCTACCAATTCCAGCAGGCATGCCTTCCACGATCACTTCTACTGTTCCACCGATAGAATCACCATTTTTCTTAGTTTTATCTATTAAATCCATCATTTCCTGAGTCACCGTTGGATCAGCGCAATAAACGGCATCATTTTCAACAATTTCTCGAATTTCATCTACAGACTTTCCAAGGTAACTTTCTGGATTTACTTTAATTCCACCTATTTCAGTCACATGTGAAACAATTTTAATGCCGAGTTCAGCAAGTAACTGCTTTGCTACTGCACCAACTGCTACACGGACCGTTGTTTCACGTGCTGAAGAACGTTCTAAAACGTTTCGAAGATCACGGTGACCATATTTCATACCGCCATTTAAATCAGCATGACCAGGACGTGGACGCGATAACTGACGCTTTACTTCTTCTGTATCCTCTATCGGCTCAATCCCCATAATTGATGTCCAATGTTTCCAATCGTCATTTTTCACAACTAAAGCGACAGGTGACCCTAAAGTTTTACCATGTCGGACACCGGACACAATTTCAACTGTATCTTTTTCGATTTGCATTCTTCTACCACGACCATGGCCGCCTTGTCTTCTTTTTAATTCTTTATTAACCATTTCTGCCGTTAAAGGCAACTGCGCCGGCAATCCCTCGATGATGGCAGTCAATTGCGGACCATGTGATTCTCCTGCTGTTAAATAACGCATTTACGCTTTCTCCCTTCAACGTGCTAAAGTATTTATGTACCACTATACCACAAGGTATTTCTTCAATTCTATATGAAAATTTGATAAAGTGAAACTTCAATCAATTGAGATTTTTTTCCTTCATCACTTAAGCACTTCCAACCTAAAAAAAGAGCAGCCACATTTCTTGGCAGACTCTCAAGATAAATAAAAAAAAGCAGCTAGGCTGCTTTTTAAAAAATGGGATTAGTTAACCCAGTTGTTCATTGTTTTTTCATATGAAACCAATTCTTCTTCTTTGAAGAACAAGCCGATCTCGCGTTCTGCACTTTCAGCAGAATCCGAACCGTGAATCATGTTTTTGCCGACAGTAACTGCGAAGTCGCCACGGATAGTTCCTGAAGCTGCATCTTTCGGGTTTGTCGCGCCCATCATTTGACGTGCAGTCAAAATAACGTTTTCGCCTTCCCAAACCATTGCGAATACAGGACCAGAAGTGATAAATTCAACCAATTCACCGAAGAATGGACGCTCTTTATGCTCGCCGTAATGCTCTTCAGCCAACTCAGTAGGAATTTGCATCAATTTAGCACCTACTAAGTGATATCCTTTTTTCTCGAAACGTGCGACGATTTCTCCGATTACGTTGCGTTGAACGCCATCTGGTTTAACCATTAAAAATGTTTTTTCCAATGTGAACACTCCTCTATTAAAAGCTCGGGCATTTTGCCCACCTTAAAAAATACTATCATTGTCGAGTCATTTGTCAACCAACAACTTAAAAATTTCGTTTACCGATAAAGAATGCAATTTTTCGCATCGTTTTTACTCCTGGTCCTTTTGGCAAGAAAGAAAGTTCACGTAACGCCTTCTGTAAGTATCGTTCACTCATTGCTTTCGCTTCTTCAATTCCGGAACTATTGCGAATTATTCTGACAATTTTCAATCGTTCATGGTCGGATAGTTCCTTATTCAAATTAGCTTTCAACAGTTGATAGATTTCGGGATCTTTCCGCGCACATAAAATAGGCAAGGTGATATTCCCTTGAATGAAATCGCTGCCCGCTGGTTTTCCAAGTTCTTCATCGGTAGAGGTAAAATCAAGAATATCGTCAATAATTTGAAATGACATGCCGATAAAATACCCAAAACGACGTAAATGTGCCGCAGTTTTCTCATCGGTACCTGAAACAAGCGCACCCAATTCACAGCTTGATGAAATCAACAACGCAGTCTTGCGCTTGATGCGACGGAAATAATCTCGCAAATTTTGATCTAATTTATACTTGTCTTGAATTTGAATAATTTCGCCTCTGCACACTTCTATCAACGTTTTAGATAATATTTCATGAACTCGCGGAGCTGTAATTTCAGTAATGCGTTCTAACGCTCGCGCCAAAATAAAATCACCTGTATACATCGCTACGCTGTTATTCCATTGTGCTTTGACTGTCGGTCGGCCTCTACGAATTTCTGAATCGTCAATGACATCGTCGTGCACCAGTGAAGCCATATGAATCAATTCAAGCGGCACTGCCACTTGCTTCATCACATCAATATTGTAATCACCAAATTTTCCAGCAAGCAAAACAAAAACAGGTCGGATTCTTTTCCCTCCGGCCTGTAATAAATGAAGAGACGCATCATTTAAAAGGAGAGACTCGGAATCAACTGCCTGTTCCAATTCCTTCTCGATCATTTCTAGTTCCGGTCTAAGGTCGGAATAGAGCAATTTCAACTTCATCTTTTCCACTTAAAATCCTTCTCCCGCTAGTTTACTTTTTTAATTCCTAAATGGAGGGCGGCGGCGCCTCCTGTATAAGGCTTGTATTTTACTTTTTCAAATCCGACTTCCGCAAACAATTTCGCTAATTGTTTCATGCCGGGGAACGATTTTGCCGATTCCTGTAACCATGAGTATTCTTTGTAACTTTTAGCAAAAAGCTTACCAAATACCGGCATTATGAAACGGAAATACATTCTAAAAAAAGGCTTGAATACGATATTTTCGGGTTGTGACGTTTCTAGACAAGCAATCATTCCACCTGGCTTTAAAACACGATGCATTTCAGAAAGGGCTTGACGGTAATCCGGCACATTGCGCAACCCAAATCCGATAGTCGCAAAATCAAAAGAATTATCCGGGTACGGCAGTGACATTGCATTGCCTTGAATCAGTTTGATTTGAGGCATATCTTTTGTCTTGTCGTGGCCAACATTTAGCATGTTTTGACTAAAGTCTAGTCCAACTACACGTCCTGTTTCACCTACTGCTTCGCCAAGCGCAATGGTCCAATCAGCGGTTCCACAGCAAACATCAATAGCTGCAGCTCCTTTTGGAACTTGCATTTTGTACATCGTATCTTCACGCCACTTGTTATGCTGTTGAAAACTAATAACCGAATTCATTTGATCGTAATTCTCGGATATTTTCTCAAATACTTCGTGGACTCTTTGTTCTTTCGTTTTAGGCATATCAGTCATCCTTCTCGGGTCAGCTGCTCAGCTCTATGCTGGTGCGGGGTTATTTGATGGAGCAAGAATTGTGCAAGTTCGTAATCCAATGAACACTCATCAATAGATTCCACTATCTTCTCGTGTAAGTTATCAAGTTTTTCCACTAGCCAGTGTTCTACATAATTTTTATGATTCAAGTTACTAGTTAATTCACGTAGAAAGTTGGAGTAGTTTTTAGACTGCAATCGCTCCAATTCATCGGCGTAACGTATATAAAGCAACGCCTGTTTTGCAAGTGATTCATATTCAGTGTAGCCGTAGAATTTATAAAAAGAAATTAGAAGTTCGGTTTCAATAATGGTGATGGCTTCTTCTACCTCTGCAATCGACCGTTCCATCCCTTCAAAAAAAGAGGTTTTCCGTTCGCTCACTTGAATAATAGCCGTTGCCAATTTCTGGACCATAGCAATATTCTTGCTATTGACCAACATTTGGTAATAAATTCCGCTATACAAATCACCAGCCAACACGGTCAATTGTTGCTCTTTGCTAATTGGGTTATCTTCTCTTACTTGATCGTGTGCATGCAAAGCCGCATAGACGATGGAAACCGTTTTTGCAGAGGATTCAATTTCTGCCGACCATGTTTTTCCACTGAAAAAAGGCAACAGTAAAAAAAACAAACGGGACTCTTTGACAGAGGGACCTTCTGTAAACTGATCGAGTGTCCGTTGCCGAACAGCATCTAAGACCTCGATTTCCATGGAAATAATTTTCGATTGTATTTGATGTCCCTTCATACTGCTTGCTCCATTCATGATTTAGCCATACTATACTAGTATATCACAGGCAAAGCCTTGCCTTCAGCAATATCGTTTATTTTTTAGCTTCACTTTCAACGATACCGTGAGCAGAATGAATCTCCGCTTTGCCACGAATTTTCATAGCTGAAGTATGCTCGGTAAATTGTGCAATCATTACTTCGCCTTTATCTAATTTTTCAGTATGGTGAAATTTTGTGTCGTTACCTCGAGTTAATCCTATTACGTTCACGCCGTCTTCTTGAGCGCGAATAACAATATATTCTGTCTGAGCCATTTTAACACCCACTTTTTTAGTATTAGTTCATATTGATATATGTGATTACTTCAGAACGCTTGATCGTATCGGTTTCGAGAACTCCGCGCGAAACAGCTGTTACCGTTTTTGCGCCTGGCTTCTTGATGCCTCTCATGGTCATGCACATATGTTCCGCTTCGACCATTACATATACACCGTGCGGATTTAATGTTTCCATTAGTGAATCTGCAATTGTCGAAGTAATCCGTTCTTGAAGCTGAGGTCGTTTTGACACCGTTTCTACAGCACGAGCCAATTTACTTAAGCCTGTCACAATTCCGTCACGAGGAATATAGGCAATATGCGCTTTACCAAAAAAAGGAACAAGGTGATGTTCGCACATTGAGTAGAAAGGAATATCTTTGACCAGCACCAATTCTTCATGACCTTCATGAAAAACCGTTTTAAAATATTCTTTTGGATCTTCTTTCAATCCAGAAAATACTTCTGCATACATCTTAGCTACCCTTTTAGGCGTATCCGCTAATCCTTCTCGGTCTACGTCTTCCCCAACTGCCTCTAAAATCATCGAGACCGCTTTTTCTATTTTAGCAAGGTCTACTTTTTGGGTTTTGACATCTATCATTTTACTTCCCCCTGTTGAAAACGAATCGGTTATTTGTTTTGGCAGCAGGATGGCTGCTGCTATTATTTTTATATGCGTTAGCAGTTCACTATTCAGCCTTAAGGGCTTTACCTATTAAGATTAAGCAACACGGCTTTACCGGTTTGTTAAGATACCTTAATGTGCGGCTGAAGAACGCCGCTTCGCCAAGGCGTCTTATGCTTGTCGGGTCTTGACGGCTTCCTGTGCTTTTCTCTATTGGCTAGCTCCGAAAGCCAGCCCCTCGAGGTCATAAGGCACCTTGGCTGTGCGGCTGAAGAACGCCGCTTCACCAAGGCGTCTTATGCTTGTCGGGTCTTGACGGCTTCCTGTGCTTTTCTCACATGAATCGTAGCACACGCACAGGTGTTTCGCAAAATCTTGGCTCAAAAAAAGGATGACTTTTGCAAGATTGTGTCTCGCAAAAGTCATCCTATGTACAGAGGCTAAAGCTTACTTCACTGCGTCTTTAAGCGCTTTACCTGGCTTAAATGCAGGAACTTTGCTTGCAGCGATCTCGATTTCAGCACCAGTTTGCGGGTTACGTCCTTTGCGGGCCGCGCGTTCGCGTACTTCAAAGTTACCGAATCCGATCAACTGTACTTTTTCACCTTTAGTTAAAGCGTCTTGAATCGTCTCAAATGCAGCGTCAACTGCTTTGGCAGCGTCTTTACGAGAAAGCTCAGCTGCTTCAGCAACAGAGTTCACTAATTCTGTTTTGTTCATGCTATTCACCTCCTCTCAAAGGGGATGCAACCATCAATCCTGTAAAAAGAGTATCACATCGAAAATCGCATAGCAACAACAAACAGCCCACTTACCGAATAAAACCACCAAATACTAACAAAATTTTCTAAAAAGCGGCTATTTCTATTAAAACGCGACAAATCAATGTTTTATTCTGTTAAGAATATCGGTTCATTATTTTCATCTACGGTGTAAGGAAGTGAGTAGGCAGGGACGACAGGATTGTCTTCATAAAGAATAAAACGAATATCCTGACCTGGTTTTAACTCACCCTTGTATTCTTGGAGTGCTGTAAAAAGATCCATGGCATAATCGATATAGACATCTCCATTACCGGTAATTACCATTGGTAAATTTCTTCCACTATAAGGGCTGACGACAGTCGGTTCCTCAGAAAACCCCATGGCTTCATGATTAAATTTATAGACATTGTCTGAAAGAATTTCAGCAATCGGAGCTTGTCCACCGTTAGCACTTTTTCGCACGTTCACAGATCTTATCGCTTCCGCAGCCTGTAAATCAACCAATTTTACCGTTGGATTTTCTTCAACATCCATTAGAACATACTGAAAAACACCACCCGTTTCAAATGCATTTGTTGGTATTTCTGCAGTATACGTAGGAACAAGTTTCGAGAAATCCACTGGGTATTTGATGTATTGATCTATATCCATATCACGCGTTTTTATTGGTAATAAGCCACCCGTAGCGTCTCTATACTGATTTACTGCATTTTGCACAGTGATTAATTGATCTTCATAAGGAATTTGGTTTTCAGCTCGCTCATTTTGCGGATATCCGCAAGCTGTTAAAAAGCCACCCACTAGCAAGAGCATCATAATCATTGCCGTTTTTTTCATTTTTCTCACCTCACGCGCCGCCTGTTGGGCCACTAAATACTGTGAATACCATGATGAAAAATCCTAGTATTAGCAAGATATAAGCAATTAACGCAAAAGTAAATTTAAGAATTCCGTTCTTCAGTTTATATCTGCTCAGGTAAATCATACCCATAGAAATCATCAAAAAAGCAATTCCAGCAAATGATACCCACATTTTATCTAAAGCACTCATAATTGCCCGCCTTTCGTAGTGTTTCAGTCCATAGTATAGCACAAAAAAAGAAGAGTCAGCCTTAAGCATCCTCTTCTTTTGTGACAATTAAAGCAAGTCTATCAAATCTTCCATTTCGTTCTTTTTCATGCGCCCCATCAACTTTCCAACTGCGTCATCTGTTGACACATTGTCAAAAAGAACCGCGTAAAGTGCAGCAGTAATTGGCATCGGTACATCATATGCTTTCGACAATTGATAAGCCGCTTTAGTAGTCCGGATTCCTTCAACAACCATGCCCATTTCTTCTAGCACTTCATCTAAAGACTTTCCTTTACCTAGCATATTGCCTGCTCGCCAATTACGCGAATGGACACTCGTACAAGTAACAATCAAATCTCCCACCCCGGTCAAACCAGAGAAAGTTAAAGGTGTTGCTCCCATTTTCACACCGAGCCGTGCAATTTCCGCTAACCCGCGTGTCATAATAGCCGCTTTTGCGTTATCCCCAAACCCTAATCCATCAGTAATCCCAACTGCTAATGCGATAATATTTTTTAAAGCACCACCAATTTCGACACCAATTACATCCGTATTCGTATAAACGCGGAAATACCCATTCATGAATAAGTCTTGAATTCGAATGGCCGCTTCCGTATTCTCACAAGCTGCCGTAACAGTCGTTGGATGCTCTTGAACCACTTCTTCAGCATGACTTGGTCCGGACAGTACAACAACATCTTCAATCCATTGCTCCGGAATTTCTTCACGGATCATTTCGCTGATTCGCTTTAAAGAATCCGGTTCAATGCCTTTAGAAACATGAACGAATAAGACTTTGCGATCAAGATTTTCTTTGATATCCTGGCAAACTTCTCGGATTGCTTTTGTGGGTACAGCCAAAACTAAGACATTCCCATGTGCTACAGCCTGTGGCAAATTGCTTGTCGCCTTTAAACTGTCTGGTAGTTGTATCTCTTTTAAATAACGTTTATTTGTATGTTGATTAATTTCATCAGCTTGTTCCTGACGATGTGTCCAAAGCAGTAAATCATGGCCGTTTTGAGCAAGTACATAGCTCAATGCAGTTCCCCAGCTCCCTGCCCCAAAAACAGAAACTTTTTCCATAAGTTAAACCCACCTTTTCATCTTAAGTACGAGCTCTCGTTATAAGACGAAGAGGAGTTCCTTCAAAGTCGAAACTTTCGCGAATCCGGTTTTGCAAGAAGCGTTCATAACTAAAATGCATTATTTCAGGCTCATTTACAAACACTACAAATGTCGGTGGCTTAATGGCGACTTGTGTTGCGTAATAAACACGCAAACGACGGCCATTGTCCGATGGTGCTGGATTCATAGCAACTGCATCTTCTATAACTTCATTTAGAATGCTCGATTGAATTCTTCTTGAATGATTATCATTTACTTTGTTAACGATTTCTAAAATACTATGCACTCGTTTGCCACTAATTGCGGATACAAACATAATAGGAGCATAGTCAAGGAATAAGAAATGCTCACGGATTTTACGAGAAAAAACATTCATTGTTTTTTCATCTTTTTCGATAGCATCCCATTTATTAACAATAATAATTACTGCTTTACCTGCCTCGTGAGCATATCCAGCAATTTTCTTATCTTGTTCCTGAATACCTTCTTCGGCGTTCAAAACCACTAAAACAACATCTGAGCGTTCAATCGCACGCAATGCACGTAAAACACTGTATTTTTCTGTTGTTTCGTAAACTTTCCCTTTTTTACGCATTCCAGCTGTGTCAATGATGACATAAGGCTGCTCATTGTAGACGTACTGTGTATCAATAGCGTCGCGCGTCGTTCCCGCAACTTCACTGACGATGACACGTTCTTCTCCAAGGAATGAATTTACGAGAGAAGATTTGCCGACGTTAGGACGACCAATTAATGAGAATTTAATAACATCATCTGGATATTCCTCATCATCGTCTTGAGGGAAGTTTTTAGCTACTTCGTCCAGTAAATCTCCTAGGCCTAAACCATGGGATCCTGAAAGAGGGAAAGGTTCGCCCATTCCCAACGTATAAAAGTCATAAATCATATGGCGCATGTCAGGATTATCAATCTTGTTAACTGCTAAAATAACTGGTTTTTTCGTCTTATATAAAATTTTTGCTACTTGTTCGTCTTGATTAGTCACGCCATCGCGTCCATTTACAAGAAAAATAATAACGTCTGCTTCATCCATAGCAATTTCTGCCTGCTGACGAATTTGTTCAAGAAACGGCTCGTCTCGAAGATCGATACCGCCTGTGTCTATAATATTGAATTCATGTGTTAACCAATCTGCCGAGCTGTAAATACGGTCACGCGTTACTCCTGGAATATCTTCCACAATTGAAACCCGTTCTCCTACCACGCGATTGAATATCGTGGACTTACCAACGTTCGGCCGGCCAACTATTGCTACTACCGGTTTTGACATAATCACTTCATCCTTCCACTTCTGATATGCCTATTATACACGAAAAAGGCGATGGCATCTGTTAAATGTCCATCCCCCTTATATGTGCAATATTCAGTTTTTCTTCACATTTGCATAGGATGCCGGATTAAAGCCTCTGGCGATGAGATATTGTGCTAATTCTCCCGTGATAACTGCTGGACATTTTTGCAAATCTACCAAGTTATTTGCTCCAAGAGCTGTCATCATCATTGCCAAGTCTTCATAGAGCGCATGTATATCATCGATTAGCTGTTTTTCGCCTTCTTGCATCGCCGTTTTTAAAAAAGCACCTGCAAGACCTACCGCATCAGCTCCCAGCATAAATGCTTTAATCATATCCTGTGCATTTTGAATGCCGCCTGAAGCAAAAACTGTTTTATCAAAAACACTCTTTACTTCTACAATTGCTGCTGCTGTCGGAATACCCCAGTCGTCAAAATAAGCCATTTTTATCTTGCGACGTTCATTTTCGATCAATGAAAAGTTTGTGCCGCCAAAGCCACTGACATCAATTACTGAAACTGCACTTCCCTTCAGTTTCTCCGCAGTTTCACGAGATATACCAAATCCTGTTTCTTTAACAATTACCGGAACATCAAGCTTCTCAGCAATCGCTTGTATGCGTTCAAGAGCTCCTCGGAAGTCACGATCTCCTTCTGGCATCGTCAGCTCTTGCACAACATTTAAATGAATCTGTAGTGCATTCGCTTCTATCATCTCGACTGCATCTTGCGCTTGTTGCACGGTCGCTTCGCTACCAAGGTTACCAAATAAGATACCATTCGGATTTTCTCTTCTGACAACCGTATAAGACTGCCGCTCATTCGAATCTTTAAGCGCAGCCATTTGAGATCCCACAGCCATAGCCATCCCGGTTTCCCGAGCAACTCTTGCCAACAGACTATTCAATTGTTGAGTAGCCCGTCCGCCACCGCCTGTCATCGCATTAATAAAAACAGGTGATTCTAAATTCAAATCACCTGTTTTTGGCTTTATGCACCTATTAGAAACCGCTGAGTTCGGTAAAGCTTGATGAACAAATCGAATATCGTTAAACATATTTTTTTTACTTTGCCCTGTCGATAAAGCAAATTGTATATGATCCATTTTACGCTCAGCTCTTGACATATTATTCAGGTTTAAAACCTTTAAGTTTATCGCCGATCACATCACTAATTGAAAAACCAGAAGACTCTTCAGGCATTTCGTAATTCGAGAAATCTTGGTCACCCTGTTTTTCTTGTAATTCTTTAATACTAAGAGACAACCGCTTGTCCGCTTTATTGACTTCAAGTACTTTAACTTGCACTTCTTGACCTTCTGACAATTCTTCGTTCGGCGTTGCGATGTGTTTGTGTGCAATTTGTGAAATGTGAACAAGACCTTCTACACCCGGTAGAACTTCTACAAACGCCCCATAACTAACAAGACGCTTAACCGTTCCAGTATGAACAGAACCTTTTGGTGCTTTTTCATCAATCGTGTCCCATGGTCCAGGAAGCGTGTCTTTAATAGACAACGAAATACGTTCTGAATCACGATCGACAGATAGTACTTTGACCGTAACTTCTTGACCTTCGGTTACGACATCAGAAACTTTTTCCACGTGTTCATGAGACAACTGTGAAATATGGACCAAACCATCTACACCACCGATGTCAACAAAAGCACCGAAAGAAGCAATACGTTGCACTTTGCCTTTCAGCTCATCTCCAGCATGAATTTTTTCCATCACTTTTTCTTTTTGCGACTCTTTTTCTTTTTCGATAACGGCACGATGCGAAAGAATCAACCGATTATTTTCTTTTTCCATTTCTACAATTTTAAACGTCAATTCTTTTCCTTTATAGTCTTCAAAAGACTCAACAAAGTAATCTTCCACTAAAGAAGCCGGGACAAATCCACGGACACCTAAGTCGACCACTAAACCGCCTTTTACAACGTCTTTAACTTCAGCTTCAATAATTTCACCAGACTCAAATTTCTTCTCCAATTCGCCCCATGCCAGTTCGGCATCCACTTTACGCTTGGATAAAACGAAATTCTCATCTTCAATTTTTGTGATGATCAAATCCAGTTCATCTCCAACTTCTACCGAATCTGATGCTTTTTCAATATGCAGACTTGATAACTCACTGATTGGAATAATACCATCAAATGGTGCACCTTCAATTGTTACCGTGACTGCTTTTTCTTCTATTTTTGCTACTACCCCTTTGACGCGATCTCCTGTTTGGAAGTCACGGTTTTCCATCATATTCGTTTCCTCTGACATAAGTAGCCCTCCTTCACAAACTATCCATCTTCTATTTTATGCGAATTCTCTAATAAAAACAAAAATTATCACTTATTACTCGCATAGTCATTAAGAATATTCTGGATACTCGACATAATGGCTTCAGTTACCTCATCGACTGAAGCTTTTCGTTCACGAAAAGGTGCCATGCGGATTGGCTCGCCATAAACTACGCGCACTTTTCGAAACGCTTTATACGGTCCGATAATTGCACAAGGCATAACGTCTGCATTGCCACGAAGTGCAAAAAAACCTGCTCCGCTAAGGCCTTTTTGTAATACTCCATCTGTCGAGCGTGTTCCTTCTGGAAACAAACCAACAACTTCTCCACTTTTCAATATTTTTAATGCCGTACGAAGAGCTTCTCGGTCGCTCATTCCACGTTTTACGGGAAAAGCATTTACTTTCGGCAAAATTGATTTGAGTATCGGCGCATTGAATAATTCTTCTTTTGCCATGAAATGAACCGTTCTAGGAGCGGTCATTCCAACAACAGGCGGATCGAGTGCATTGATATGATTCGAACAAAGAAGAATGCCGCCTTCTTTCGGGAAATTCTCAATTCCGATTACTTCGAAACGATACAATGGGCTTAATACTGTTTTTACAAGTCCTTTTCCAACTGCATATAAGTTCACTTTACATCAACCTTTCTTCAGCCAATTTCAATATTTCTCCGGCTGCCTGATCAATTGTCAGGTTAGTTGTATCAAGAAAAATAGCATCTTCCGCTTTTCGCAAAGGCGCTACTTTGCGTTCACTGTCCATTTTATCCCGCATAGCTATTTCCGCCTGAAGCTCCTCAAGCGGAGTTAAAATATCTCTATTTTTGTTTTCTTCGAATCTTCTTCTGGCACGTTCTTCAACCGATGCCGACATAAATACTTTTAAAGCAGCACTTGGAAGGACATGCGTGCCGATATCTCGACCATCCATAACGACTCCGCGCCCTTCTGCTAATTGCTGCTGCAATTCAACCATGCGAAGACGAACCAGTTCATGAGCGGCCATTTGAGACACAGCTTTTGTGACATGTTGAGAACGAATTGCCTCAGTCACATCTTTTTTATCAAGAAATACCAACTGTCCGTCTTCTGACGGTTGCAAATCAATTTCAGTTTTCTGTAGTAATTTACCGGCTTCTTCATTACTAGCCAAATTAATCTTCTCTGTTAATGCTTTTAATGTAATAGCTCGGTACATGGCACCGGTATCGATGTAAACATAGCCCAGTTTTTCTGCTACGATTTTTGCAATTGTGCTTTTTCCCGCAGCTGCTGGTCCATCGATTGCTATTTGTATCGGTTTCACCAAAATAGTCACCTCATCCTATGTATTCATCATATTTTAACATAAAAAAAAAGTCTTTATGTATAAGACTTTTCCTCGGTATTTACTTTACTCTTCTGACGGTATAGAAGAAGGATCTTCGCCATAATGCGACATGGAAAGTTGGTGAGCTTGTTTAACTTTCAGAAGACCAAACCACCATAAGAACAGCATAAATGGAATAGCTCCGTATATAATATTATCATAAATATACAGGCTACTATTATATGCCCAGTGAAGAATTACCGAACTGACAAGTGCCCAACCAATCCACCGTCTGCGCTTATGGCTTTTACTAAATTTGGCTTTCCCAAAATAATAGCCCATGACAACACCAAATAACGCGTGGCTCGATACCGGCAAGAATGCTCGTATAAAAGCAGTCTCTAATCCGAACTCAAGTAAGTACAAAATATTCTCAATTGTAGCGAATCCAAGAGAAACACTCGCCCCATACAAAATTCCATCGTAAGGATCCTCGAAATCGACGTGACGATAGACTGCAATTAACAAGACCAACCATTTAAAAAACTCTTCAATTACACTCGAAAACAAAACATTTTGCATAAAGCTATTCGTAAAGACACCTTCAGCATTGAATACATATTGAACAAAAAGAATCGGGAACGTCAATACGGCTCCGTACACAAAACTTTGAAATATCAGTTTTGACGGTTCACCCGCAAATTGATCGCGCAAATACAAATAACTGAAAAGCGCCAGACCCGGGGCTATTGCTACAGTTAATAAAATGATCATACGCGTACCCCTTTATTCAGATTCCCTTCATTGTAACATGTTTACCTATATCATTTTCAGCTCTCTTTTAACGAATTACCGCTACCGATTAAAAGCATCTGTTTTCACATGTTCTTCGACTGACAACAAAACTGCGAGCTTGATGCGCGCTTTTTTACTATCGTAATCGCTCCCTAAAATAACGCCACGATTTAACAAATCATGAGCACTACCTGGATAACTATAAACCGGATAAGTATTGCCTTCTTCAGCACTCGTTGTCAAAACGACCGGTATCCCTTGTCTTACAGCTCGATCAATTGCATCGACCATGTGCGGAGATACCTGCCCTCTACCTGCTGCTTCCAAAACAATCCCTTTTGACGGCCCTGCCACTAGCTGATCAATAACAAAACCATCTTGACCTGAATAACATTTAATAATATCGACCCGAGGCAACGACTTTGTTACAGCATGCACCTCATGGATAATTGGTTTTTGGTAAACACGTACCGTATCGTTATCAATAATGCCGAGATAACCATGCCCAAACGAATCAAAGCCTTGTAAATTACTGGAGTGCACTTTCTTCACATATTTCGCACTGTAAATTCGTTCGTTAAAGACCACAACAGCTCCAATGCCTCTCAGATTAGGATTTACTGCTACATAAATTGAATTGCGTAAGTTTGAATAGACATCGGTGCCAACTTCTTCAGGAGATCTCTGTGACCCTGTAATGACCACAGTCCGATCATCATCGATTGTCAGATCCAAAAAGTAAGAAGTCTCTTCCAAAGTATCTGTTCCGTGTGTGACAACGATTCCTTCAACTTCAGGATCTTGAAGTTCTTGTAGAATCGCTTCTCTAACTGTCAACATCTGTTCAAAACCAATGTGCATGCTTGGCAATTGGAATACATCGACTACTTTTACTTCAATTTCTTCTGGGAGTTGGCAAAGTTCCGCCAGTTCTTTCCCTGAAATTGCACCAGACTCCAAAAGCCCATCAGAAATTTCCCGACTTGCAATGGTACCACCCGTTGTAATTAATGATACTTTTTTTTTCATCTTAAAACTCCCTTTCACGTTTGCAGTGTTTACTGTCCTTTGAAATCTATTTTAAAAAAAGATCTATTTAAGGTCTATGTTCTTTTTCAGCAATCGCTTCTGCAATTTGTTGCCCATGAAAACGCCCATTTTCTATAAAAATTTCGTTGGCATTGTTGCCTGCAGCTATTACACCAGCAATATATAGATTGTCTATATCTGTTTCCATTGTTTGTTCATCAAAAGTCGGTCGACCTGAAATCGAATCGATGGAAATGCCCATTGATTTTAAAAATTGATGATCTGGATGATAGCCAATCATAGCAAAAACAAATTGGTTAGAAAGTGTTTCTTTTTGGTCATTAACCGTCAGTTCTACCGTGCTGTTTGTAATGCGATCTACCATTGAATCGAACAGCATCGTAATTTCACCTTTTCTCACTAAACCATCAAATTCTGGCAAAATCCACGGCTTGATACTTTTGGAGTAGCTCGTGCCGTGATAAGATACTGTCACTCTACTACCAGCTTTATGTAAAGCTAGAGCCGCGTCTACAGCCGAATTTTTACCACCGATTACTAACACATCTTGATCAAAATAGGGATGCCCCTCTTTGAAATAATGCATCACTTTTGGCAGTTCCGCCCCTTCAACTTCAAGTTTATTTGGCTGATCGTAATAGCCTGTTGCTGCTATTACATATTTCGCCTTGTATTGAGTTTTTGAAGTGACCACAGTAAATAATTCATCTTTTTCAACACGTTCCACGATTTCGAACGGCCGCACTTTAATACCACTTCTTTTAACCACTTCCCGGTAATAAACCAAAGCTTGATTTCGTTTTGGTTTCCGTCCTTCTATAATAAAGGGCACATCGCCAATCGCTAGTTTTTCACTCGTACTGAAAAAAGTTTGGTGTGTTGGGTAATTGAAAATCGCGTTGACGATATTGCCTTTTTCAATAACTACTGTTTCCAATCCACGTTTCTTCAATTCGATTGCGGTCGATAACCCACAAGGTCCACCGCCAATAATAAGCGCATCTACATATTCCATTTCAAACCATCTCCTGTACTTTATTCTTAATTAAGAATAAAGGACTCTGCTACTTTATGACAATTGTTTATCTTTTCTAATTGCAGGCGTAATTGTTAGCACATGATATTCTGCCTGTGCACCCAGTCTCAAATGCAGAGTCGTCGTACCAAAACCATTACTGATTAATTCAATTCGGTCCTTCTTTATTTTCATCGAGCCCTTATCGAATAAACCGAATGGACCAATCCGAATTTGACCGCCGTGCGTATGACCAGCCAGCAACAAATCGGCTGAATACGGTCCTTTTACTTTCCAAAAGTCAAAAGGTGTATGTGAGACAAACAATACAGTATCGTTTTCTTTAACATTTTCGAAAGCATTTTTGAATCCGTTCGGTTTATAGGCAAAATGATCGAGTCCGACCAACTTCAACTGTTCATTGCCAAACAATGCTACCGACTCATCCTCTAGCACAATTACATCAAATTGTTTGAAAATTTCTCTGAGTTTATTTTCGTCTACTTCCCGGTCGTTATTGCCCCACACAAAATACACAGGTGCACAAGCACGTAAGTTTTTAATATTTTCTTGAACCCGTTCAAGCGGTACGCCTTTTTCTACTAAATCGCCGCCGATTACAATCACATCGACAGGAAACTTGATCAAGTCTGCTTTAATGACTCTCCTATGGATATCGGCAATAAAAAGAAGCTTGAACGGTTCGAATGCTTTGTCTGTGGGTAATTTAACCGTTTGCTGGATGAGCTTTTCTGCAAAGGCATTGCGCACCATCACTAGCAGAAAAGCGAGCGCTGCCAAAGCAATTTTCATTAAATATTTCATGCAATGATTCCTTTCACAAAGAACAAAAAAACATAAGCAAGGCTTATGTTTTTTTATCTTATTTTGCTATTTATCTTCTGCGATGTCCAATACTCGGAAACCAGATTTCTCAAGTTCTTTGACAAAACGATCGATATTGTCTTTCTTTTTAATCTTTAGAACGATGCGACGAACCATTTTATTGGTTTCATCAAAAGTAACAAGTGAAATAACCGACTCTTTGTATTTCTCGATAATCTCTCCCAATCGTCCAATACGCCCTTCTGATTCTACTGAAGTGAACGTAATACGATAGCCTGACTGGTTCATCCCAAAGGCACTTTGTAATTGATTGACAATATCAAAGCGAGTAACAATTCCTAAAAATTGATGTTTTTCAACTACTGCAATAATTGGAAAATCATTTAATTCCACTAACGCTTTTTCATAGACATCATTGATGCTCAAATAAGTATCTTCATTCACGATTACATCGCTGACCTTAGTTGAGCTAACAAAATCTTCTTTCGTTTTTCCTGAATAGAAAAACGCACGATAAGCATGATACCAAGTGAAGATTCCTTTGTACTCAGTGCCTTCAACTACAGGTAAAGCATCAATTGTGTGTTTTTCTAGTAAATCAAAGCCTACTTGTACCGAATCGTCCATTTTGACTGCATAACATTTTTCTCTTTCAACCATTACACTTTTAACAAACATTTGCTCGCCCCACTTTCTATGATGTTACTGTTATTCCCTAATTACTTACTTGTTAATCCGTCGAATGGCTTAAGGTAAAACCAAAGTTTGACCCGGACTAATGCTATTCGAACTCAAGCCATTAGCTTGTTTGATTTTTTCTACCGCTGCTGCTGCTCCTGCTGCTCCGTAATTATTTACTGCAATACGGTAAAGCGTTTCGCTAGATTGTACTACGTAAGTCTTACCATTAGCACTTGGTATTTCCTCTTTTTTATCTGCTTCAGCTTGTGTTTCTTTTTTCGCCTGTGCTTCAGCTTCCGCTTCTTTTTTCGCCTGTGCTTCAGCTACAGCTTTGGCTTCTACATCAGCTTTTTCTTTGGCGGCTACTTCTGCATCAGCTTTAGCCTTTACTTCAGCTTGTGCTTTAGCTTCCGCTTCCGCTTTTTCTACTTTTTCTTTTTCAGCGTCGGCCCGTGCTTTTTCCGCCTTGGCTTTCTCAGCTTTGGCTTCTTCTACTTTGGCTTTCTCAGCTTTTTCTTTTTCTTCATCAGCTGCAGCAACAGAAGATTGGGATGGTTGGGCATTCATCTCAAAACTCACTTCATTTTCTGCGGGTTTGGCTGTCAATGAATCGTCGGGTTCAAATACGAAAGCTACATAAATCAGCAAAGAAACCGGAATTAAGATAAATATAAAAAATAATGCAGGCATCAAAAGATTTTTAGTTTTTTTAGTTTTGGGTTTTTGTGCCTGTCTCTGACCTGCTCTCGACAATGCCGAATTTTTGTCCACCGATATTTCCTGTCGATTCTTTTCAATCGACTCATGATAACTTTGATTCCCCATACATGACTACCCCTATCTGTACTAATATATCTATTATGACGAAAAAAGGCTCATTTGTAAATGACAGTTAATAAGATTCTTACATAGGTAATATTACACTTAAACGGTCTTGCCATTCAAGTGGCAATCGCTTTTCTTTCGGTGAAGCAAAGGCTTCAAAAATTTGATAATCAATTCCGTCGTTAACGCAGCAGTTGGTCGGTTTATCTATTAGTTGTTGATCAAAGCATTCGATGATGTAACTCCGCAGACAAGTTTCGCGCGAAATCAATTCACGAATTTTTATCGCTTGTTGCCTTTTTCCTTTTCTCAGCAATTCCATTTGCTTGATAACACCATCTAACGGCAACTTTGTCAGCCAATAAGCGATTACTCGAAAAGCCGTCTCCCGAACGATTCCTTGATCGATTAAATAAGTAGCAGTAGCTCCTTTGCTATAAACTGCTTCTATCTCGTGCTGTGTTGGTAAATCATCCATCACTAAACTTTCGAGCAATACCTCGTCCCCTTGTGCATACAGTAAAGTAGCTAAAGCCGGTTTATCATCTCTACCAGCTCTTCCAACCTCTTGCACATATCCTTCAATAGAAGTCGGCAGTTGAAAGTGGATGACGTGACGAATGTTCGGAATATGAACACCCATGCCAAATGCATTTGTGGAGCAAATCCATTGCACTTCTCCGTTTTGAAATTGTTGCTGTACAAAAATGCGATCTTGGTGCTCCATACCCCCATGGTAAAAAGCTGAAGAAATTCCTTGCTCTGTTAATAGCATAGACAGTTGCTGGGACTTTTTTCTAGTTCCTGCATAGATAATACCGGGACCATTAAACTTCTGAACAAATTTTTTCAAAAAATCTACTTTTTCACGACTGTCATCAAATTTTTTCAAATCATACACAATATTTTTTCGATCCATCGGATGACAATACACAAATGGCTTTTTCAAAGCTAAATACTCTTTTATTTCTTTGGTGACTTTGTCCGTAGCAGTTGCCGTCAGTGCCAACACTTGAGGGGAATTCAAAAAAGGCAAAATTTCTGAAATCCGCAAGTAATCTGGTCTAAAATCAAACCCCCACTGCGAAATACAATGTGCTTCATCAGCAACTAGTAGCGAAATTTGCATCTGCTGTAATTTTTGTTTAATAAACGGTTGGACAAGCATTTCTGGGGATATAAAAATGAATTTATAAGAGCCGAGCTTAGACATAATTTTTTCTTTGTCTTCTGGCTTTAAAAATGAGTTGATGGCTACTACGGATTTCTCTCCCATTTTTTTTAATTGAACCACTTGATCTTGCATGAGTGATAATAAAGGTGAAACGATTAAGATACTTCCAGGTAAAACTTTAGCCGGCAATTGATAACAAATAGATTTGCCCATTCCAGTTGGCAGTAGCGCAATAACATCCTCACCTGCGACTACTCGCTCGATAATTTCGCGCTGACCAGGACGAAATGAAGAAAAACCATAGTTTGAATACAATAATTCCTCGAGATTCATCTTCGTTCCCTCCTAATCGCTAGCGCAAGACGTATTTGAAAATAACTGACTTCAGGTAAAAACTCTTTAATTTCACGTAATCTTTTCGTTTTTCGACGTCGGCTTTCGGCAATAATTGCCTCGTACTGTTCATGACCCACAAATGGGATATAGTTAAAATAAGGATCGTTCATTGCCAATTCGACCACATGATCTTCGATCGTACTGGTTTTTAATTGGCGTAATGACGCAATTTGTTCCAAGTTAAATCCTCTTTCGAACAATTTTTCTGTGCGCTGCGCTGTTTCGGTCAAGGAAGACTGCTGAATAATGCCTTCCATGAGACCTACCAGCAATTGAGGCTTGGACTGTTCGATCACTGCCATCCAACCATGCAAAACTTCTACTGTCATTAATTGAACATCCAGTAAGGATAGTTCTTTAGAATCGGCAATTTGCTGCCACGTTAAGCCACTTATCGTAAAACCCGTTAAACGCTCGATCAAAATCATTTTATGTGTTTCAGAAATGTCCGTTTCGGCTAATGTAGTAAAGAGTTCTTTTTTAAACACTTGAACTACAGCTAAATCACGAAACTGAATCCGTTGCAGGTATCTTTTCACCCAATTTTGCACTTCTTCATTACTGACAACGGGGTCAAAGCTTTTTACGCGTTGACTGACGTGGGACAAAGTTTGAACAATTAGTGACAAGCGACTAAAAAACAAATTTTCGTTCCCTCGGTATTTCCAACCATTCAACGACGACGGGGCAACACTTAACTTTAACGCTTTTTCGGATAGTTCAATAACTTGTTCATTTGCTAGTAAATAACCTTGCGAAAACAAGCCTTGAACTACTTGATCATAGGCTTTCTTATCCAGTTTTGGCAACACGCCAAAATAAGGATAAAGGCCGAAATAACCAATATCCTGTATCGTTTGCCCAGACTTCTTTCCTTTTATCAAATGATAGGGAGAAGAGACGGTTCGCTGCCGATCGACAGTCTTCATAATGGCCAAAATGAGTTCAGTAACTAACAAGCTTGCTCCCCCTAACGGTTTTAGGTTGAAAAACTGTTCAAACACCTTTAGAATAAATACGATAGTATAACTGAACTTGTTCGGAGATAAAGGAGTGGAAAACAATATGGCTAAGTATACCATTGTCGACAAGGATACTTGCATCGCTTGTGGTGCTTGTGGTGCTGCTGCACCTGACATTTATGATTATGATGACGAAGGAATCGCTTTTGTTATTTTAGATAATAACATGGGAACAGAACAAGTTCCAGATGAACTCGAAGAAGACATGGAAGATGCATTTGAAGGCTGTCCAACAGATTCGATCAAAGTTGCAGATACATCTTTCGAAGGCGATCCGTTAAAATACGAAGACTGAATCAAAAAAGAAGGCGTACTGGAGAATCCCTCCAGTACGCCTTCTTTTAATTTGTGCTAATTCAAATTCCGTCAAATCTACACGGCTGTTTTCGCTTTTCTTTATCCAGACTCAACCAGCCAGATTTTAGGGTCACAAGCCACACTAGCTATGCGGCTGAAAAAATGCCGCTTCGCCAGTGCATCTTGTGCCCGTCAAATCTACACGGCTGTTTTCGCTTTTCTTTATCTATGATAAATAATAGGATCTTTGCTTTTCGATCCATGTGTGCATGCTGCTGAATACTAGCAGGACGACCGAAGTTAACAATAGACCTTTGATTAAGTTAAATGGTAATATCCCTAAGACAATTGTGCCAAATAACGCATTGCCCGTTTCAGCAGGCACATTTAAAAAGTACGTATACATTGGCAAAAACACAAAATAGTTTAAAACACTCATACCAATTGCCATAGTTAATGTTCCCACAGCTAAGCCAAAAATCATGCCTTTTTTATTCGCTACTTTGTGGTAGATAGCATAAACCGGAAGGATAAACAGCAAACTTGTTATAAAGTTAGCCATATGACCAACAGGTACACCTGTCGGACTTCCTGCAAAAAGCCAATCCAACACGTTTTTGAAGAATGCTACTAAAATCCCTGCAACTGGCCCCATCGTGATGGCTGCAATTAATGCCGGTACGTCACTAAAATCCACTTTCAAAAAAGCCGGTAATGCAGGTAATGGAAAGTTAAAAAGCATCAATATAAATGAAATACTGCTTAACATCCCAATCACAATCATCGTTTGTAACTTTTTGTTCTTCATATTCCTCTCTCCTTGTCGTGATTCACCAGAAGAAAAGCTTGGACCCAACATTTACATATAAAATCCCTTAAGCACTAGTACTTAAGGGAGAAAAGGCACACTTAATAAGCGTTCCGTCTACATGTAAACGACAAACGTCCGCACCTTCACCTTCTCCCATCCAGACTATACTGTCGGCTTTGGAATTTCACCAAATCCTGCGTTTTACGGCTCGCGGGCTTATGAACAGAGTTCAATTACCGCCGGTAGGGACTTTCACCCTGCCCCGAAGATGAATCGATATTTTGTTATAGCCTAATCGTAGTATAAAAAAGAAGCGTTGTAAACAAATTTGTTTACAACGCTTCTTTTCCTTATTGTATTGGCCATTCTAATAAATTAGGCGCTAGTGGAACGGGTAATGGCTGAGTAAAATCAAACCCGTTCCAACTATCAGACTGTAACCCTTTTACTGCTATTTTTTTATCAAAAGAAGCTGCAGTCAACGCCAAACTTTCAATCATTCGAACTGCTTCTAAACGATCCATTGTTTCTAAATCGACTGAGCCCTCAAAATCAATTTGCACCAAATCTCCAGTTTCTGATAGTTGAAAATCCACATTTTGTGGAATTGTAGCACGATAAAAGTCGTTTGGGCTTTGCGCAAGCGCTTCGATCGCTTCAGTCGCTGCGGCGAAAGGACTATCGTATCCCGGAGCAAGATAAATTTCGCCATTTGTCGTTGTAAATGAATAATAAGCAACATCTTTCTGTTTTGGACTGATTGCTTCTACAGATCCTACCTGGGAAAATTCTGCTGCAGAACCATCTTCATTGACTACTGTAATTTCAGCGACGTCTGGAAAAGTCGCCGAAAGTGTATTGAAATACACACCTATACTTGCAGAAGCCAAATCGTATTGGTGATCCTGCGGCAAGATGTGGCGTATTCCTTTCACCGTTTTTTCTAAATTACCTAGATAGGGGTGGTACTCATCGAAACCTAATTGCGTTTCGTCAATATCGTCTGCATATTGCTGATACAATTCAAGCGATGATGGTACTAAATCTCCAAATGCTGCTGTTATCTGATTTTCTGGAACAAGAAAAGAAACGGGCACCACGTTAGCATTTTCGGTTAAGCCGATCGTCATTAATGTCTGGTTTCCAATCGTTTCTTCGTAAACTGAAGTTCGCAACACTTCATCTGCTTGCGCTACAGAAAATTGATTTGATTCTTCAGTGCCGGATCTTTCAGCTTCAGACGAGCTATCAGCTTGCTCTGAACTGTCAGTTGATGTTGCTACTGATTCTTCATTTGAACTGTCCTTATTTTGAGCAGCATCCAAGCCATTTTGGCTGATAATAGAGGAGACCAGCATTCCAAAAGCAATAAATGCCAATGCCGCTACAAGCAAGGGCAACCATTTTTTCGGACGCTTTTGACCTTTCTTTTGATCAACCAGCTGACTGTAAATTTTTTCTTTTGCTCGATTATCTTTTATTGAAGGGAAATCATTTAACAAATCTTCGATGGATTTATCGGTCCATTTGTCATTTGACATTGTCGTCTCCCCCTTCCCTAGCTATTAATTTTTCACGTAATGCTTTTATTGCACGATGTTGTGTTGTCTTCACTTTTCCTTCAGTCCAGCCTAAAACTTCTGCAGTTTCTGCGATCGACAAGTCTTGAAAAAACCGCATTATGACGACCATTTTCTGATCTCCTGTACACGTATCCAATGCTTTATAAAGAAATATTTTATCTTCATTCAATAAGGAAACTTCTTCTGGGAGTTTTTCAGACGACACCAATTGTTGTGTTTCCCAATCAAAATACGCCATCGAATGTTTTGTGCGTACTGCTGTTTTCCGAAAATGATCGATCGCCACGTTTTTTGCAATCGAAAAAAGCCATGTCTTTTCTGAACTTCTTCCTTCAAAGCGATCGTATGCTCGAAAGGCACGAATATACACTTCTTGCATTAAGTCTTCTGACACATGCCTATTTTTCACCAGATAAATCAAAAACTGAAAGACATCCTGATGAAATTCATCGTACAGTCGATGGAAAACGGAGTCATTCAATATACTCCCTCCGCTCTTAAGATTAGTCGTCTTCGTCTTTAGAAAGTTACATATTTTTCAAAGGCAGTAGGAAGGCAAAAGAAGTTCCATGCCCTTCTAAGCTTTCTGCGTATATTTTACCTTCATGGGCTTGGATAATGTTACTAGCGATGGCTAAACCTAGTCCTGTGCCACCTTTTCCAAGTGTTCTCGCTTTGTCTGCTTTGTAAAAACGCTCAAAGACAAATTCTAAATCTTTTTTTGAAATACCTATCCCGTTATCATTAATTGAAATTTTTGCGTACTCCTGCTGTTGTTCGACACGAACTACGACTTGTCCGTTTGCAGGTGTATGTCGTATAGCGTTATCTATCAAATTTGTCATGACTTGTTCAATTCGGTCTTGATCCATCTCACTAGCTGCCCAATCATCGATTGTCGTTTCAAACCTTAATTGAACGTCGTTTTCTTTGGCAATTTGTGAAAACTTCAATGTCATCCGCTCGATTGCACTGTTCAACTGAACAATTTCTTTATAAAGTCGCATGTGGCCTGATTCCAAACGCGCCAAATTCAGCAAGTCAGTAATCAATCGACCCATCCGCTGCGATTCTTCGTAAATAATTCTGGTCATTTCACGTCGTTCTTCTTCAGATGCCCCAACATCATCTAAAATCGCTTCACTATAGCCTTGAAGCATCGCAATTGGTGTTCGCAACTCATGTGATACATTAGCAATAAAGTCTTCTCTCAGCTTCTCTAGGCGATGCTGCTCTGTCATATTGTGCAAAACAGCGACAGCTCCCCGTATCGATTCGCCACTATATAAAGGACTGAAATTAATGGCGTAATAAGCACCTTCAATTTCGAGTTCTTCTTCAATTTCTTCTTCTAGACCTAGTACATGGTCAAGCATATGAAGCATTTCAGGCGGCAATGGCTGCGCTTTAGTCGAACCATTTTTAAAAATCCATTGCTGCAGTAACTTTTCAGCCGGTGGATTGCTCAACAAGATGGTTTTATCTTGATTAAAAGTAATGACCGCATCGGCCATTGATGTCAGAATACTTGATAATTGTTCTTTTTCTTGATTGATTACTTCCACATGATGCTTTAATTGACGGCCCATTTGATTGAACGCTGTAGCCAATTGACCAATTTCATCACTAGAAGTTGCCTTGACTTTTGTATCAAAATTTCCTTTCGCTAACTCAAAAGCACCTTCTCGCATTTTGCGGAGAGGAGAGGTAATCCGTGAGGATAAAAAGAAAGCAAAAAATGTTGTCAATAAAAGTGCGATAAACGCTGATAGAAATACAATATTAGTAGTTCGTTCTGCAGTGCGGTCCATCACTTCCAACGATTGATAGATAAATACGACACCATGGCGGTCTTCACCAGTCTTTAACGGACTAGCCAAGACAATATACGATTCCAGACGATTTTGTTCTGTTAGTGAAGGCAGGAGCATTTCTTTCATCACTGTTTCACTTGTCTCAAACACTTTTTGAAAAGAGGGTTCATTTAATATTTTTTCTCGGGTTTCAGCGCCATTCAATCCGTCATGAATGTAATAGCTACTATCAAAAGGCTCTTCAGCAATTACAGCATTGGTTTCTTGCCCAATAATATCCTCTATAATTTCTAACGAACTGGTCACTTCTTCATGATCATTAAAAATATTCGCAATCATATTGGCTTCACTGTTCAACGCTTCTTCCACTGTTTCACTGTGATAGTTCCCCAAAAACTCTAAAAGTAGAACTGTCACAATAAAAAGGACAAAGGAAACGAGAAGCAGGATCGTAATCCACAGCTTCCCGACAACACTATTCCATATTCTATTCATTGCCGACCTCAAATTTATAGCCGACGCCCCACACAGTAACAATCATCTTCGCAGCCGATTCAGACACGCGATTCAATTTTTCGCGTAACCGTTTAACGTGTGTATCGACTGTTCTCAAATCACCAAAAAAGTCGTAATGCCAAACTTCTTTCAGCAAATGCTCACGGTCAAAAACTTTGTCTGGTGCTTTTGCTAAAAAGTACAATAATTCATATTCCTTTGGCGTTAAATTTACTTCCACACCATCAGCCGTGACACGATGCGCATCGTGGTCGATCGTAAGATGAGGGAAAACTACTAAGTCTTTTGAAGCAGTTGAATTGGATATCGGTGAATAGGCAGATGAACGGCGTAAAATTGCCTTAACACGCAATACCACTTCTCTAGGACTAAACGGTTTAACAATGTAATCATCCGCTCCAGCTTCAAAGCCTTCTACTCGGTTAGCTTCTTCTCCTTTAGCAGTAAGCATGATAATCGGTGTCATTTTTGTTTCACGCAATTCTGTAGCAACTTCTACACCGTTTTTTTCAGGCATCATTAGGTCGAGCAAGATGCAATGATAATCCTTTTCCAAAGCCATTTCTAATGCTTGAACACCATCTTCAGCTTCTTCTACTAAGTACCCTTCACGCTCTAAATACATTTTCAGCAATCGTCGAATCCGCTCTTCATCATCTACCACTAAAATCGTAATCTCTTCAGACATGCTAACCCCTCCAACTTTCTTCTATATATGTATCATTGTAACGATAACTCTGTAAAAAATAAAGAAAAGCGCCAGCATGTATCAACTCAGAACGCTCTAATTTACCTAATAAATAAAAAGCCTTTTCCGTTTCCGGAAAAGGCCTATCTGTTTATGCGTAAGAATGTAACCCGGCAATTATTAAGTTGACTGCTACCAAGTTGAACATGATGATCACAAAGCCAATAACAGCCAGCCATGCAGACTTCTCACCTTGCCATCCTTTACCTAAACGCAAGTGCAAGTATGCTGCATAGAATAACCAAGTGATCAATGCCCATACTTCTTTCGGGTCCCAGCCCCAGAAACGTGACCAAGCAATTTGTGCCCAAATCATGGCGAATATTAAGGCACCTAGGGTGAAGACTGGAAATCCGATAATTACGGCGCGGTAACCAATTTCATCCATCAGCTGCAGATTAACATTTTTAACGAATGGTTTCAGAATTGCAGCAATACGCTTTCTGAAAACCAGACGAATCAACCAATAAAGAACTGTCCCGACCATCACTGACCAAAGAACAGTCGTCAGTTTTGCAGCATCAACAATGGCGGGCGTTTCGATTAGTGGTGTCATCGCATCATCTGTTAACGCTTCGTATTCATTCATACCAAAAATAGGTGGCATTGTATATGTGATCGCGGCTTCTTTAGCTTCTTTATCTACATAATTAAATTCTGCTTCATAGCCTGTAACAGAAAAGAACGAACTAGCTAATACAAAACCAAGTACTAATACTAGTGAGTACATAATTGCTTCAAGCCAAAAGCGTTGCTTAGATTTCTTCGTAAGGTCTACTACCTTTAATAGGTAAATTAGACCTGCCGCGGCACTAATAGCTAAAATTCCTTCTGCAATAACAACCGTGCTGACATGAATTGCCAACCAGTTTGTTTGCAGGGCTGGAATAAGTGGGCTAACTTCACTCGGGAACATACTAGCAAATGCGATGATCAGTAAAGCAACAGGCAGTACGATCATACCAAGAACCGGCGTTCTGTAGAGGAAGTACAAAATGACAAATCCACCAACTAAAGTCATACCGAAAGCTGTTGTAAATTCAAACATATTGCTTAGCGGTGCATGGCCAGTTGCGCCCCATCTAGTAAAGAAATAGCCTAGATTGGCAGCAAAACCGATAAGGGTAATAATAATCGCAACATTGCCCCATCGTTTTTCCGATTTAAATGTTCCCTCTTTATTGCCTTTAACTGCTCCACCAAAAACGAATGTTGCAATTAGATAAGCAATAAATGCTACATATAATAGGTTTGAACTTATATCAGCTAATGTCATGACAATATTTCACCTTCCTTTTCCGCTTTCTCTGTTTGGTCGATTTCATCTTGCTGATCTGTGTAAGCAGGCAATGATGCATACTCAACAACTTGATCAAGATCTTTCTTTAAGCCGAACCAGTTTTTATTGGTATAACCCGCAAGCAAGATCGTGCCATCCGCTTTCTGTTGAATCCAGAAACGTCGATGGTTAAAGTACATCCCTTGTGCCACACCAATCATGAAGATCAAACCGCCAAGACCAAGAATCGGCAAAGTGCTATCTTTCCGAACTGTAAGACCCGATACATCACGCGTTTCAACACTTTGGAAAGTCAGTTTAAAGTCATTTTCACCTAATGGTTCTACTGTATTTTGAATCGTAATAAAACTTGTTTCTCCTTCTGGTGTTTCAGGAGTAGTCAATTTCACCAAGAAGCCAGGATTATTCGGCAATGGTGTTGCCGTTTGTGGTTCACCGTTTTCAAAGCCTGAAAAATCTGGGTAGTAACCAAGTAGTTCAACAGTCGAACCACCTTCAAGTTCGTAATTTTTTTCCGGATCAATCAAATCAATGGTCAGTTCACCAAGCGATTCTTCTGTTTTTTTGTTAGTCAAAGCAAATGTCATTGTTTTCAATTCATCCAAACGGTAATCCATTTGGTAAATCGCATAGCCATCGAATTTTAAAGGCTGGTTGACACGAATCGGAAATTCTTTAACAACCTCCTGGCTATCAGCTGCTCCAGGCAATGCATCTTCTTTCTTCTGATACAAAATAACATCCGTTTGATAGTTTTTCGCTACCGTACCTACACGGTCTAAGGCTTCACCGAAAATTTCTTCTTCGCCTTCACCTGAATAAGTTTCAAGTTCGAAGTTTTCGCTTTCTAGGTAATAGCCTGGCACTTCAGGAATGGCTCTAGTTTCACCTTCACGCAGCCATAAACTCTCATCGATATAAAAACCAGGAATCATGCGCAACATAACACCAAACAAAAAGATAATTAGTCCAATGTGATTGACGTACGGACCCCATCTGGAATAACGGCCTTTTTCAGCCAGCAATCCATTTTTATCCGTACGAACATTGTACTTTAACTCTTTTAACTTTGTTTCAGCTTTTTGTAGCGTGTCCTCTGAACCAGGTCCCTCAGCGTAAATACGCTGTTTTTCCATAAAACTTGGATGACGCAGAACACGCTGTTTTTTTAGTGATTTATAAAGCGGGACAAAACGGTCTAAGCTAGCAATTACTAAAGAAATAGCAAGCATGCCCACTAAGGCGATAAACCAATAAGAACTGTATAAGTCATGAAATCCAAGAGCATGATAAACCCGCCCTATACTGCCATAAGTATCTGCGTAATAATCCTTTATTGTTGCTTCCGTATTTGCCGGAACAAACGCTTGCTGCGGCAGAATCGTACCAATTGCTGCTGCTACCAGCAAGATAACAATAATACTGACGCCCACTTTAACACTTGAAAAGAAGTTCCAAATTTTGTCAATAATAGATTTGTTATACGTTTGTGAACGTCTTGCCGTTCCTTCATAACGCATGTCCACCAGTTTGCTCTTTTGATCTTTTTCAGTCAAAGACCGCCCGCACGATTCACAAAGTTTCGTACCCGGCGGATTTACATGACCGCATTGACATTGCAAATTCTCCATCCCAAAAATCTCCTTAGTCAGGTTTAATTTCTTCCATAAACCCTTCAATATCCTGTTCGGTCATTTCACCTGTAATGATGCGCTGAATATTTCCTTCCGGATTAACAAGCACTGTAGTTGGCAATGGCCTGATGTTATAGGCCGTCATCACACTTTTTGTTTTATCAATCACTACTGGAAAAGATAAGCCGTATTGATCCGCAAAAGATTGGACTTCAAAATCTGATTGAGCAATGTTTACTGCAAGCACTTGAACGCCTTGGTCTGAAAAGACATCAAATTGCCGATCCATAGCTGGCATTTCTTTCGCACACGGTTTGCACCACGTACCCCAGAAATTCAAAAAGACACCTTGACCTTCATAATCTGATAATTTGTGATTATTGCCTTCAAGATCTACTAAAGCAAAATCAGGAGCTTTATCACCGACTTTAAGTACACTGACATCTTCAGCTGTTGCACTGTTGTAGATGGTATAACCTATAGCAGCTATTAAAATCGCCAAAATTGCCGTTCTCATCACAGCTCGTCTTTGCTTCTTGTTGTTGTTTTTCTTCTTTCCTTGCTCATCCATGCTTGTTCCTCCTTCGAGGTATATTAGACAAACCTAATTATAACAAAGTTTAAACAGTCACAAGTCTGGAGTTTTGAAGGGTTTGTGAACTTTAGACGCGTTTGCCTGTATCCGCTAATACACGCAATAATTTGACTTCATGCGAAGAAAGTTCACGTGATTCACCAGCATTCAAGCCGTGTAGAGTTAGAAAAGCAAACTGCTCACGACTCAGTTTCTGAACTGGGAAGCCAATTGCTTCAAACATTCTACGGACTTGGCGGTTTCTTCCTTCATGGATGGTAATTTGCACGATTGCTTTACCTGTCTTTTTATCACCAGACAGTAGCTTTACTCTAGCAGGTGCTGTCATGCCATCTTCTAGTTTGATGCCACGTTCTAGTTTTTTCAAATCGTCTCTTTCTGGAATCCCTTTTAAGCGAGCTACATACGTTTTATCAATTTCGAACTTTGGATGTGTCAGCATATTGGCAAATTCGCCATCGTTCGTCATGATCAGTAAACCAGATGTATCATAATCTAAACGCCCGACTGGGTATATCCGTTTTTCAATATCCGTGAAAAAATCTGTGACGACTTTCCGGTTTTTATCATCAGAAACAGCGGAAATGACACCGCGTGGCTTATACAGCAAATAATAGACCTTCTGCTCTTTTTCAAGCTGAACGCCTTCTACTTCGATCTTATCTGAACTTGAAACTTTTACGCCAAGTTCTTTAATTGTTTTTCCATTGACTCTTACTTTGCCGTCCAAAATCAATTGTTCTGATTTACGTCTTGATGCTACGCCTGCGTGTGCAAGTACTTTCTGTAATCTTTCCATAAATAAGTTCACCTCATTAGTATTTTTTTCGAAAAGCGTACGCGCCTGATGAACACAGGTGCTGCGGCCAAACAAGCGAAAAACGGAAATGTGTCTCGTTTCTTGTTTAACCGAGCCAAGCACTGCAAATGTATTACAATAACTCGATATGCCGTTCGTTCCTCTCGGAATTATGTCACATTTTCTGTAAAAGCGGAAGCGCTAAGCTCAAAAGAAAAGAAGACTGTCAATAACACAGCCTTCTAGAACAACCTTACACTTTTACTTCTTCTTTAAAGGCTTCTTGAAAATTCGTCATAAAAAGATCCGTATCTTCATCCAAATCATTTGCTGCTTCTTCAGGTAATGGTGGAAGTTCGTCTAAACTTTTTAATCCAAAATAATTTAAAAACTCGCTTGTCGTTCCGTATAAAATGGCACGACCGGTTCCTTCTACACGTCCTGATTCTTGAACAAGTCCTTTAGCGGTTAACGTTTGAAGAGCTTTTTCGCTTTTCACTCCGCGTAAGTCTTCTACTTCAACTCGTGTAATAGGTTGCTTATAAGCAATTATCGCTAATACTTCTAACGAAGCTTGAGACAATGCTTGGACGGTCGGATTTTCCACTAACTTTTGAATTGTCTCAGCTACTTCTGGTTTAGTGACAAGTTGAAAGACACCTGCTAATTCCTTAAGGGCAATGCCACTGACAGAAGCGTCATAGCGTGAATGCAATTCACTAATTCCCGCTTGCAACTCTTCATTGCTCACTTCTGTTAAAAATTGAAGCTGTTTTAATGTTAGGCCATCATCTCCTGCCACAAAAAGCAGTGCCTCTATTTTACTCGAAAGATTCGTCTTCATATTCCCACTTGTCCTTTCTGAGCTCCACCATCAAATCCGTGAAATTCATTTGTTGCTCTACTGCAATGACTTGACGTTTCATCAACTCTAAAATTGATAAGAACGATACCACCAATACAGTCTTATCATTTGATGGAAATAAATCACTAAAAGACGTACGACCTTTTGACAATTTTAATTGGTCGACAATAGCTGTCATTTGTTGTTTGATGGAAATTTCCTGACGAGTGATGCGCGCAGACAAAGGCGATTTTAGCTGTTTCCGACGCAGCATCTTCTGAAAAGCTCCAAGCATATCATACGCATTCACATCAAGATCAACTTGCTCACCGGGAATAGTTGCTTGTATTTCCGACAAATCCATTGGGGCTTTCGTATAGATGGCGGAACGATTACTTTCTAACTCTCTTAAATTCGAGGAAGCATCTTTGAATTTACGGTATTCTACAAGTCGCGATACCAATTCTTCTCGTGGGTCCTGCTCATCAAAGTCATACTCTACTTCATCGAGCTCTCCTTCATGCACTGGCAGTAAGGTTTTACTCTTAATCGCAATCAAAGTTGCCGCCATAACAAGATACTCACTCGCTTCATTCAATTCTAGAACTTGCATCGCACGTATGTGTTCCATATACTGTGAAGTAATCTGTGAAACAGGAATATCGTAAATATCAATTTCCAAACGGTGGATTAAATGCAATAATAAATCAAGAGGACCTTCAAAGGCCTCCACTTTCACTTCGTAAGACATTACTATACCACCTGACTGTTTAAATACTCATCTATCCCAGTTAATGGGCAATTATTCTTTATTATAGTAGAAAGGGGATCAAAATGCATCCACTTCACCATCCGCTGTTTATTCAGTACATTATTAATTTTAATCAAGAAAAAGATTTTTTCGAATGCCATGAAGTCGGAGAAGATTATTGGAAGTCTGTTGCCCCGAAAGACAAATTACATCCCTTGACTGGCTGGATTCAATTAGCAGTCGGCATGTACCATTGGCGAAGAAGCAATTATCCCGGTGCACTGCGGTCGTTTATCCGCGCCAAGGTAAAGCTTTCTGCAGGAGGAGTTTGGGTTGACGGCGTTGATCATGAAAAGCTAATCGGTATTTTAACCGATTCGATTAAAGCTGTCACAGAACGCAAGCCTTTTGTCGCACAAGACATTCCTATTATTTCAGAAAATCTAAAACAAGCAGTAGAATCCTATCGTTTAGAAAATCCGCTAACGCTGCAAGATCCTTATTTCCTCATGCATAAGCATAGACTTCGTGACCGATCTTCAATCATTAGTTTACGCGAACAAAAAAAAAGGCGAAACCTTTAAATTAAAGGTCGCCTTTTTTTTCTGGACATTTTTTGAGAAACGCATCTGTTTCTTCCGTTGAAAGCATTTCTCGATCTTGCATTATACGCTGGATTTTGCCTATCATTTCACGACCGATTCCTTCTCCGCGATGAGAAGGATTCACGGATATGTGATGGATGGTGAAAGTTTCTTCGCTAACTTCCACACCTAATAGCCCGACAAAATCATCCTCTTTTTTCCAAAGGAACAATTGCCAATCGGGGTTTTCCTCATAAATATGCATCGTTTGTTGAAGCTTTTTTAACTCTCGTTCTTTCGGCATGAACGACATAAGCCCCATAGCAATTTTTTCGAATGATTTCTTATATCTGAATAACATAATTAAATCCCTCATTTTCGTCTAAAAGCGGCTTTTACCATATTACTATAGATCTCTTGATAACTCAAGAGAGCCTTCTTTATCCGCTAATGACATTTTCTGCAAAAAAGATCCAGTAAATAATCCCCCACGCCATCGCCATCGCTAGAATAAAAAGCAGTAAGAACAGGTTCCCTTTTTTCATCTTTGGACATCCTTTTGAGAATAAGGTAAGTCTTGTTTGATCAAATCATCATTCGTTTCACGTTTTACAACGAGTTGATGATTGCCGTTTTCAACAAATACAACAGCTGGTCGTGCAATGCGATTGTAATTGCTTGCCATTGAATAACCATAAGCTCCTGTGCAGAAAACACTTAAAAGGTCTCCTGCTTCTACTAGTGGCAATTCAGCCTGTTCGATAAGTTTATCTCCTGACTCACAACATTTCCCAGCAATTGTGTATTGCTCGGTCGCAGCCGCATTTGCTTTATTAGCAAGGAGCGAACTGTATTTCGCTCCGTACAAAGCAGGACGAATATTATCGGACATTCCTCCGTCAACCGCAGCGTATTTCCGCGTTCCTGGAACTTCTTTTGTTGATCCAATCGTATAAAGCGTCGTTCCGGCATCTCCAATCAAGGAACGGCCTGGTTCAATCCAAATTTCAGGAATCGGATAACCCAATGCTTCAGAAGTTTGTTTCACGGTTTCAATCATTTTACTGACATAGACAGCTGGTTCAAGGGGTTGATCTTCTGCAGTATAGCGAATACCAAAGCCGCCACCTAAATTTAATACGGCACATGTATAATCGAATTGCTGTTGCCATCCAGCCATTTTTCGCAGTAATTTTTCAGAAGCTAACTGAAATGCACTCGTATCAAAAATTTGTGAACCAATATGACAATGTAGACCCATTAGATTCAAATATTGGTGATTATAGGTTTGCTCGAATGCCTCGTCAGCTTGACCATTTTTCAAATCAAAACCGAATTTCGAGTCTTCTTGTCCGGTCGTGATGTAGTCATGTGTGTGAGCTTCAATGCCTGGAGTAACACGCAACAAAATATTCATTGATTGCTTGGTTTGCTCGGAAAGTCTCTTTAATAAGTCGATTTCATAAAAGTTATCGACTACAATGCAACCGATTCCTACTTGAAACGCCATCTGCAATTCTTCCAGGCTTTTGTTGTTGCCGTGAAAATGAATTTTCTCAACCGGAAATCCCGCCTTGACCGCTGTGTATAATTCTCCAGCAGAAACCACGTCTAGTGACAGATTTTCTTCTGCTGCCACTTGATAGATTGCAACCGTCGAAAAAGCTTTACTGGCGTAAGCGACTTGATAGCCAATTCCGGCATCTATAAAGGTTTGTTGGAACGCTCTAGCGCGTTTACGGAATAATTGAATGTCGTAAACATAAAGTGGTGTGCCGTAATTCTCAGCTAACGCCACTGAATCGGTCCCACCGATCGTCAAATGACCTTGCTCATTAATTGTTTGTGTGCCATATAAATGCAAAAAAAGCGCCTCCTTATGATGTGTTATTAAAAGAGTTTAAGAAGAAAGAGCAGAATTATCCCCTACTATTCACTAAAAAATCTCTCTTCTAGTTTCACTTATGTATATGAAAAATCTTGCTGAGCAATTACCCAGCAAGATTTTGTCAATCGGTTATCAAAGCTGAAATCAGTTTGATTTTTTCAACCGGTCTACTTGTATATTCGATACTATTATATATCATTTTAGAACATTCTGCGAGCTCTTCTGTATTTGAATAAATTGTAGCAATGGCCTCGCCAGTTTTTACAAAGTCTCCAACTTTCTTATGAAGAACAATGCCAACAGCTAAATCGATAACCGATTCTTTTGTTGCTCTGCCTGCACCTAACACCATAGCCGCTGTGCCGATTTCGTCCGCTTCCATAAATGAAATATAACCTTCTTCTTTAGAGGGAACTTCTGTTATAAATTTAGCTTGTGGCAATAATGTGACATCATCCACCACCGCTGGATTTCCGCCTTGATCCTCAATAAATTGCTTGAGAACTTCCAAAGCTTGCCCGTTTTCAATTACTTTTTCCAGCATCGTACGTGCTTCTTCTAAGGTTGCGGCTTTACCACCAACGACAACCATTTGACTGCCTAGTACCATACACAGTTCGGTTAAATCTTCCGGACCTTTACCTTGTAATGTTTCGATTGCTTCTTTAACTTCTAACGCATTACCAATCGCAAATCCAAGAGGTTGGCTCATATCAGAAATAATCGCCATTGTTTTTCTGCCTGTTGCATTGCCAATTCCAACCATCGCATGCGCTAGTTCTTTAGCGTCTTCAGGCGTTTTCATGAACGCACCTTCGCCCGTTTTAACGTCTAAAACGATTGCATCTGCTCCTGCTGCAATTTTCTTACTCATAATCGAGCTTGCTATTAGCGGTATGCTGTTAACGGTTCCCGTTACATCACGCAGTGCGTACATTTTTTTATCTGCTGGAGTCAAGTTACCACTTTGTCCAATTACCGCTAGTTTATGGTCATTTACTTGTTTGATAAAATCTTCTGTTGAAAGTTCAACATGAAAACCATCGATTGCTTCTAGCTTATCTATCGTTCCACCCGTATGACCTAGACCACGACCACTCATTTTTGCAACTGGAACGCCACATGCCGCAACTAAAGGTCCAAGGACCAATGTTGTCGTGTCTCCCACTCCGCCGGTAGAGTGCTTATCCACTTTAATGCCTTCGATTGCTGATAAATCGATTTGGTCGCCTGACTCTGCCATCGCCATTGTTAAATCTGCACGTTCACGCTCTGTCATGTTTTGAAAATAAACTGCCATTAGAAAAGCGCTCATTTGGTAATCAGCGATGTCTCCATTTGTATAGCCCGTGATGATGAACGTAATTTCTTCAGTCGATAATTCGTTGCCGTCTCGTTTTTTTTCAATCAGGTCTACCATTCTCATGAATATTACCGCCTTCTCCATTTAGTTTTCATTTCAAATAAAACATACTTAACCATTTAATCGAGACAAAAAACTTTTTCCGAATTTAGGCATATCCACCGAAAAGTTCTCCGCAATGGTTGCGCCAATGTCTGCAAATGTCTTTCCTGTTTCAAGCTCTTGACCACCGCTAAAACGTGGTGAATAAGCTAAAAGTGGCACATACTCACGCGTATGATCTGTACCAGGGAATGTCGGGTCGTTGCCGTGATCTGCAGTAAGGATTAACAAATCATCTTGCTGCATGTTTTCCAATACTTCTGGAAGACGCACATCAAAAGCTTCTAACGCCTCCCCATAACCTTGAGGATTTCTTCTATGTCCATAAAGTGCGTCAAAATCCACAAGATTTAAAAAGCTTAATCCATGAAAATCTTCTTTAACGACTTTCACTAGTTTATCCATGCCGTCCATATTGTCTTTTGTGCGAATTGCTTTTGTGACACCTGCACCGTTGTAAATATCATCGATTTTTCCGATGGCAATAACATCTTTGCCACCATCTTTTAATTCGTTCATCACCGTACGGTCAAATGGTGCTAAAGCATAGTCATGGCGATTTGATGTCCGTTTAAATGCTCCAGGCTCTCCAAGAAATGGGCGCGCAATAATACGACCTACTAAATATTCGGGTGCTAATGTCAATTCACGTGCAATTTCACAAATCTGATACAGTTCTTCTAAAGGAACAATTTCTTCGTGAGCTGCGATTTGCAATACAGGATCTGCAGATGTGTAAACAATAATTGCGCCTGTTTCCATATGCTGTTGACCCAGCTCGTCTAAAATTTCAGTGCCACTTGCTGGTTTGTTGCCGATTACTTTACGACCTGTCTTTTCTTCAAGTTGCTGAATTAACTCTTCTGGGAAACCGTTCGGATATACTTTAAACGGGGTATCAATGTTCAACCCCATGATTTCCCAATGCCCTGTCATTGTATCTTTTCCAACAGAAGCTTCTTGTAATTTGCCATAATAAGCAGCTGGCGAATCTACGTGTGCAAGCCCTTTCACGGGCACGATATTGCCGAGACCTAACTTTTCCATGTTCGGCATTATTAATCCGCCTACAGTTTCTGCAATGTGTCCGAGTGTGTCTGATCCTTTATCACCGTATGCTTCAGCGTCATGCGCTTCTCCAATGCCTACCGAATCTAATACTACTAAGTGAACGCGTTTAAATGGTTGGGTCGTCATAAGTATTCCTCCTTATTTTGCTTTTAGTTTACCACACTCTGCCTTCTCGTCGGAAGTCAGACCTATTTTATGCGCGTGGATGGAATTGAGAATAAACGTCTTTCAATCGTGTCTTACTAACATGTGTATAAATTTGAGTGGTAGAAATATCTGCATGTCCAAGCATTTCTTGAACTGCACGAATATCTGCTCCATTTTCCAGTAAATGCGTAGCAAAAGAATGGCGCAACGTATGCGGCGTTAACTCTTTTTGTATACCCGCTTTTTGTGCATGCTGCTTTAATAGTTTCCAAAACCCTTGACGAGTCAAGCGTTTACCTCGTTGGTTAATAAACATAGCATCGGTCTTTTCTCCACTCTTCAGTAAGTCGAGGCGACCTTTTTCCAAATACGTCTGACAAGATGTTAAAGCAGATTTCCCTAAAGGAATAATCCGTTCTTTGCCGCCTTTTCCAGTACAGCGAACAAATCCCATCGTCAAGTGAATATCTTCTACATCTAAATTGATGCATTCACTAATACGCATTCCACTGGCGTATAATAATTCCAACATCGCTTGGTCCCGTAATCCATTTGCTTTATTTGTTGCAGGTGCCTGTATAAGGGCATCCACTTCTTCAACAGACAGGATATTCGGCAGTTTCTTATCCATTTGGGGCATCTCTAGGTGAACAGTTGGATCGGTTTCGACAATTCGTTCACGAATTAAGAATTGGTGGAAAGAACGAATAGACGAAATATGGCGCGCTACTGTTCGCGGCGTTTTGGTTGTTTCTTTCAAATGACGTAAATGATTCACTATATGTACTCGTTCAATGTTGCTTAAGGATTGTAACTGCTCTACTTCTTTCAAATACTGAAGATAGACGTTAAGATCTCTCCTATAAGATGTTAATGTATTATCTGCTAGTTGTCTTTCAACTCGCAGAAAATGCACGTAATCGTCGAGTGCATCTTTACCAAAATTCATCCGTCTGCCTCCTTTATGTTTTGTAGTTAAGGCAATCAGTCCCGTTTTTCCATACAAAAAGGACGGCCTACATGGGCCGTCCTCTAGGCATCTGTTATTCTGATGGATTTTGAGAGTTGCTGTCATTGCAGCGCCAGCAGATGCCATGGAAAGTAAGACGGTGGTCTTTGATTTGGAAATTCCAACGTTTCTCTACTATGTTCTCCACATCTTCTAGGAGATCTTCCTGTATCTCATCTACTGCTCCGCATTCTAGGCAGACAAGGTGATGATGGAAATGCGCTGCGCCTTCTTGACGCAGGTCATAACGCGACACGCCATCGCCAAAGTTTATTTTGTCGACAATTTTCAGTTCTGTTAAAAGTTCTAATGTCCGGTATACAGTTGCCAATCCGATTTCCGGTGCAATGTCTTTCACTAAAAGATAGACGTCTTCTGCACTTAAGTGGTCTTCTTCATGATCCAACAAAACTCGAACTGTCGCTTCCCGCTGTGGCGTCAATTTGTAACTCGCAGCGTGTAGTTGTTTTTTTATCCGATCAATTCTGGTTTCCATGCGACGCCCTCCCTCAAACTGCCTCTATTATATCAAAAGGGAGTTCTCAATTACAACAATACTATTCACCCTTTAATTATAATCGTTATAAAGAGATAATGGTTTCAATTCTCAATTAACAAATGTTGCTTTGCCCATAAGACCGCGAATGCTGTTTTAGCATCATAAATTCGTTCGTCCGCAACCATTTGTTCTGCTTCTTCGATCGTTATTGCCATTAGTTCCACAAATTCATCGTCATCCAAAACCGCTCCATTTGTTGCTTTACTCAATCCTTCGGCTACAAACAAATGAATAACTTCGTCGGCAAATCCTGGAGAAGTGGCGAAAGTTTGTATTTTCACCAACTTTTCAGCCGTGTAGCCTGTTTCTTCTTCCAATTCGCGCATTGCGGTAGTTTCAGGAGCTTCTCCTGGTTCTAACTTACCTGCTGGAATTTCCACAAGAGACCGTTCCAACGCTTTTCGGTATTGTTCAACCATAATGATTTTTTTGTCCGTTGTAATTGCGATAATAGCGACAGCACCAGGATGTTCAATCAGTTCTCTTTTTGAGGTGTGACCATTCGGAAGTGACACATCATCAACTTTTAAATTAATGATTTTCCCTTCGTATAACCGATTAGAATGGATCGTTTTTTCTTCAAATTTTTTCATGGGAATCCTCTTTTCATTTGTGGTTTCTCTGAAAGAAAGTATACCATATTAGATACGACAGACTAAACGAGGTGGAGAGATGAAGAAAAATTTATTAGGTACGAGCGGGATTAGAACAAGTGAAATTGGATTCGGCTGTATGTCTTTGCCAACAGACGTGAAAAAAGCAAGCCTGATCGTTGATGAAGCGATTGCTCAAGGTATTAATTATTTTGATACTGCGGATTTATATGACAAAGGAGTCAACGAAGAAATTGTGGGCAGCGTATTAACGCATCACCGAAAAGAAATCATCTTAGCTACTAAGGTTGGAAACGAGTGGAACAACCAAACAGGTGAGGTTAAATGGAACCCCACCAAGTCTTATCTTAAAAAACAAATTCATACGAGTCTGAAGCGCTTGCAGACAGATTATATTGATGTGTATCAATTACACGGTGGCATGATCACCGATGACGTTGAAGAAACCATTGAAGCTTTTGAAGAATTAAAAAAAGAAGGGATGATTCGCGCTTATGGTATTTCTTCGATACGTCCAAATGTAATCAACCAATTTCTTGAGAAAAGCGACATTGCCTCCATCATGATGCAATATAGTTTACTAGATCGTCGCCCTGAAGAATTGCTGGACAGCATTGGTCAAGTTGGAACATCAGTCGTTACTCGCGGCACTTTAGCAAAAGGCTTGTTGACTGGCGAAGGACTCCAACGGGCTGGTAAAATGGACGGCTATTTGAGCTATAATGCAACCGAATTGAAAGACACTTTAGAAAATCTGCTGGCAGTTCATGACAATCTTCATGCTTTAGCGCTGCATAGCATATTGCAGCACGACACGATCAGTTCAGTAGTGGTAGGCGCTAGTTCAGCAGACCAGATTAAAGCAACCATCAACGCATACGAAACTTTGGTTTCACCCGAGCAAATTTCACAAGCAAAAACATTGACACGGCAAGATATTTACCAAGAACATAGAAAATAGTTAGTTTTTTGCAATTGAAGACTTCAAAATTTTATGATATTGCCACTATACAAATACTTAGAAAAAAATTCAAAAAAATTAGGCGTAGATTGCCCTTGCAAAAGAGCAATCTATGCCTTTTTGCGTTACTTCAATTTTTTTAGCGGGAAAAAACTCCAAAATACTTAATGTTCTTTATCGCGGAAAGCTATACTCCTGTAAAAACACTAGGTTTTAGTACGACTTTATATAGCAATCCCAAATTTTATAAAAACATTTTTTAAAAATCCTAATCCTCTTTTTAATGAATAGCTTTGACTTGTTTATTAAATTTTCTAAATATATGGAAAATTAAGTTGTTTTTATTTTATTTTTTGTTATTATGAATAAATAGGTTCACTAATCATATTTAAAAAGAATAGTTATTCCTATAACCAAAGTACTTTATACTCATTTTTCAAGGAAACTTGAAAAGTTTATATAGCAAGGACAACACCAATTAAGGAGGATGAAATATGATAAAAAAGATTTTCACTACTACAGCCGTTTTAGCTTTAGTTTTAACAAATGCTCCATTAGCAACATTAGCAGCAACTAGCTTGGAAGAACCAACGAATGTTAAACCGTCTGACTACGCAACAGATGTCAGCTTAAATCCCACTTTGGAAGCAATCGTTAAAGATTCTACCGGTGCTGGCATTAAAACGGTTGATTTTAAAAAAGGATATAAATATGACTTTGCCAACAGTAAGACGATGTCGGGCTTCACAAACGATACCGCTGACAATCCAATTTCTGTTGGCATTCAAACCGGTGCAATACCTTTAACGAAAGGACAAATTGATGCCATCTCAGCTAATGATGGCAAAACAACCGTTACAAAAAGTAGCAAAGGCTTTCCTTCACAACGCTTTGTCGTTGATGTATCCAAAGATTTAGCAACAGGCAATGCAATAGAGCTCTACTGGGAAGGTAAAACATTATCAAGTGGTTTGGCCAACTTATCTGCATGGGACTATAAAGCCGGCACCTGGATTGCTTTAAATCAAGCACAAGGAAATTCCAAAGGACAAGAAATTATCCTATCAGCTGAAATTGATAAAGAACGATTTGTAAAAGATGGCAAAGTTCAAGCTATGGTCCATGACTCTGGGACTGTGACAAATTCTAAAGAAGAAGACTTTACGATGTTGTGGTTTACAGATACTCAGTACTATGCAGAAGATTATCCTAAAGTCTGGACTTCCATGACTGATTGGATGATTAAAGAATTTAATAAAGGAACGTTTGAATATGCAATGCATACTGGAGATCTTGTTAACCAATACGATAAAATCGAACAATGGGAAGTAGCGAAAACCAACTTAAACCGAATGGATGCTGCCAACATTCCCTATGGCGTACTCGCTGGAAACCGAGATGTTATGCCTGATCGAACACAAAAAATTTATGATTATACGCGCTTTGGTGAATATGCTGGTGTAAATCGCTTTAAAGACAACGCTTGGTTTGGTGAAGCAATGAACGAACAAAATCAAAATCATTATGATTTATTTTCATTCGGAGATCATGACTTCATCATGCTCTATCTCGGGTACGGAAAAGATGGAACAACTGAAACTGTCAATTGGGCTAACAAAGTACTTAAGCAATACGCTAATCGAAACGCCATTCTTGGTATGCACGAAAATATCAACTCCGTGGCACAGTATGCAACCGAGTCTGCAAGGATTATTAACCGAGAAGTAGTTAATCCCAACAAAAACGTTAAAATGGTTCTTAGCGGCCACCACCACGGGTCAAATTACCGTGTGAAAAAAGTACCGAATGAAGATGGTACGAGTCGCGAACTATTGGAAGTATTAGGTAACTACCAAGGGAATCTCGCTCCAGATCGTGGAGATGGTTATTTACGTTTACTTACATTTGATCCGACTGATGAAACACTTGATTTCGTTTCGTATTCTCCTTATCTTGAAGATACTAATTTCGATCAATTTGATCCTGATAAAGAAAGCTTTACGGCGAATTTTGATTTGGCCGATGTAAAAGCTAAAGAAAATCCAAGACAAATTGAAACAGATTACTTGGCTGTTAATATCTTCACCAATCAATCAATTGGGCAAGATAAAGAGTTGAAATCAGGCGAGAAAGCTTCTGTCGAATGGAAAAACCTTAGCAAAAACACAAACTATCAATGGTATATGAACATGACTAACAGCAATGGAGAAAGCGAAAATTCAACGATTTATCAATTTACAACAGGCGCTAAAGATCCTAGTCCTAATCCAGACCCAACGCCTAATCCAGACCCAACACCTAATCCAGACCCAACACCTAATCCAGACCCAACACCTAATCCAGACCCAACGCCTAATCCGGACCCAACGCCTAATCCGGACCCAACACCTAATCCGGATCCAACTGGATTTACAGATGTACCAGATCGATATTCACTATCAGTAAACTACCTTCTATCAAAAGGCATTACAAAAGGATTAGCACCGACCAAATTCGGCACAGACATGACGATTAAACGCGTTGATGCAGCCGTCATGTTAGCTAAAGCATTAAATCTTAAGACAACGGACATAAAAAAATCTAAATTTACAGATGTTCCTGAACGAGCTGCAAAATATATAGATGCTTTAAAAGCAGCTTCGATTATCAATGGTAAATCGGAAACTACGTTCGGTTCAGATTTAGACATCACGCGAGGCGAAACAGCTATAATATTGAAAAACGCCTATGAGTTAGAAGCCAGTAAAAACGGGACACATTTTACTGACGTATCTGACAGGTATGAGAAATCTGTTGCTGCTCTAGTAGAATATGAAATTACTAAAGGCCTAACAGCAACTAAGTTTGGGACAGAAAGTTCGCTGAAGCGTGGAGAATTTGCGATTTTCCTTTACAACGTTAATCATCTAGAGGATTAGGTCGCGTATATAAGACGCTAGTTTATTGCTTAAAACTGAAATAGCACACCCGCTAGCTGCTCTTATCATTAAGAGCAACTAGGCGAGTGTGCTATTTTTCTTTTAAAAACTTGCATTTTCAGTATCTTTATTTAAGCAGCGCTTATTGGTATCTTCACAAAATACCCTGCAAATCTAACTAGCCAACCCTATAACAAGTGGGTTGGCTAGTTAAATTAAAACTTGTTTCCTTTGTCTCCGTGACGTTCTAACAATTCGGCAAACGACAGGTTTTTTTCGCGTTCTTTCCGCTCAAATAAGCGCCGTGCTTCTTTTTCTTCTTCTAGCGCCTGCTCTTCTTTGAGCAGTTCTTTTTTTGTTTCTTTTAGCCTTGACAACATGTCTTCTGAAAACATACTGTTAGATTCTTCTTTTCGTTTCGCCATCGATCTTCTCTCCTTATGCGCGTTTAATAATCGTCGCGATTCCCTGACCGCCACCGATGCAAAGCGTCGCAAGACCCGTCTTGGCATCGCGTTTGATCATTTCATGTAACAGTGTGACGAAAATACGTGTACCACTTGCACCAATCGGATGACCAATCGCAATTGCTCCCCCGTTAACATTTAGAATATCATGGTTAAATGCCAATTCGCGATCGACTGAAATCGACTGGGCCGCAAATGCTTCATTTGCTTCAATTAACTCGATATCCTCTAGAGACATGTCCGCTTTATTTAAAGCATTTTTCACAGCTTGAACAGGACCAATCCCCATAACAGATGGATCAACTCCTGCAGTGCCATTTGCTACGATTGTGGCAAGTGGTGTTAATCCTAATTCTTCTGCTTTTGCTTTTGACATAACTACAACTGCTGCTGCTCCGTCATTGATACCTGATGAGTTACCAGCTGTTACACTGCCCTCTTTTTTAAATGCCGGACGTAACTTCGCTAGTTTTTCTTCATCAGAAGAGCTCTTGACGTATTCATCTGTTTTAAAGATGACTGGCTCTCCTTTACGTTGTGGAATTTCTACTGGCACGATTTCATCGTCGAATCGTCCTGATTCGATCGCTGCAGTAGCACGCGCTTGTGAACGAGCTGCAAATTTATCCTGTTCTTCACGTGTAATTTCATAGCGATCGCACAAATTTTCTGCCGTAACACCCATATGATAATTATTGAATGCACAAGTCAACCCATCAACGAGCATACTATCAACTAACTTCTGATCGCCCATACGGAAACCACTGCGAGCGTTTTCCATCAAATAGGGTGCACGACTCATGTTCTCCATGCCACCTGCTACAACGATTTCTGCGTCTCCAGCATAAATTGCTTGAAAAGCCAATTGAATCGACTTTAATCCAGATCCGCACACTTTATTAATGGTCATAGCTGGTACACTTTCCGGTAGTCCTGCATGAACGGATGCTTGTCTTGCTGGATTTTGACCTAGTCCTGCCTGTAGTACATTCCCCATAATGACTTCAGAAACCTGATCTGATTGAATTCCTGCGCGTTCAATCGCTTCTTTAATCACAATTGCCCCTAATTGTGTAGCTGGAATGTCTTTGAGCGCCCCTTGAAACGAACCTACCGCTGTTCGGACAGCGCTTACAATAACAATTTCCTGTGACATTTACTTTTCCCCCTTGTTTGATTGTTTGCTAGTTGCTCTTTTATCCCTCTCCTCTATACAATGGAAAGTAGGAGGGATACTATGTTCAGTTTACCAAATAACGCAACGATTATCGAGGTTGGGCCGCGAGACGGTCTCCAAAACGAAGGGAATCTTGTTTCGACTGAAAATAAGCTCGAGTTTATAACCGCTCTGCAAAATGCTGGGATTCAAGAAATGGAGCTCACTTCATTTGTGTCACCAAAATGGGTACCTCAAATGGCAGACGCCAAAGAAATAGTCGCTCAGACAAAAAAAGTCGGTCGTCAGTTTGTACTAACACCCAATGAGCGAGGCGTTACTGCTGCACTTGAATCAGGCGCAACGTCTCTTGCTGTTTTTGTAGGTGTTTCCAATACATTTAATAAGAAAAATATTAATAAGACAACAGCAGAAAGTATGGCAGCGTTACAGCCATTAATTTATGACTTAAAAAAACAAGGGATTTTTGTACGCGCTTGTATTTCAACTGCCTTCTATTGTCCATTTGAAGGGGCCATTGCTCCAGAAGCTACTTTATCGCTTTGCCGTCAGTTCGTGGAATGGGGAGTCGACGAACTAAGTGTTGCCGATACTATCGGCATGGCAACGCCAAAGGAAAGCTATGCTTTGTTCACTCAATTAGTGGAAGCTTTTCCGAATGTTTTAATGACTGCGCATTTTCACGATACTCGTAGAATGGCATTAGCCAATATCACAGCGGCTCTTCAAGCAGGGGTAACCCGCTTTGACTCTTCTGCAGGTGGTTTAGGCGGTTGCCCTTTCGCACCAGGAGCTACTGGCAATGTCGCAACAGAAGATGTTGTGAATATGCTTCATCAAATGGCTATTCACACTGGAATTGATTTGGATCTTCTGTGCAAAGCTATTGAAAAAATTGAGCCACACGTAACGAATCCCGTAACGACTGGTATGTATACATTGTATAAAAATAAGGGATAAGGGGTTTCTGCGATGAAAAAAAGATTGCTTTGGACTTCTGCTATCATTTCCAGTATTTTGACTGCTTCGGCTACCACTGCCGGATTAATTGCCAGCAACCGCTTAATGTATGTAAAGAAAAAAGATGATCAGCAAATTTTAGAAAGAGAAACGACCGCAAAACGTTACGACGAAGTTTGGTACGCTAATGTACCAAAAAGTGAGCGATGGATCGAATCCAAAAATGGTTATCCCATCAAAGCTATTTTCTTGGAACCACATGACACCAACCGCTTTGTTATCATCTGTCATGGTGTCACTGAATCAAAAGTCAATTCTTTTAGATTTGCACGGATGTTCGAGCGATTAGGGTTTAACTCGGTTGTCTATGATCATCGGCGCCACGGTGACTCTGGAGGAAAAACGACTAGCTTCGGGCATTTTGAAAAAATCGATTTAAAGGCTGTCGTAGATGCATTAAAGCTGCATGTAGGTGAAGATTTGTTTTTCGGGATACACGGTGAATCCATGGGAGCCGCAACAACACTTCTTTACGGAGGTTTGGAAGATACTGCAGATTTTTATATTTCAGATTGTGCGTATTCCGATATTTATGAACAGGTGCTCCATGTTATGAGAACGACAACACCGCTTCGCACGACATTAGCTTTGCGGCTTGCAAGTCTTTTTTTAAAAATACGTGATGGCTATTCCATCGCTAGTGTATCACCGCGGGAAACCATTAAGAACATAAAAAAACCTATTCTTTTTATCCATAGCATTCACGATGACTTTGTTTTGCCGAAAATGAGTGAAGAACTTTTTGCATTAAAGCAGGGACCAAAACAATTAAAACTGTTTTCAGAAGGGGCACATGCACAGTCTTTCAATAAAAATCCTGAGGAATACGAAGAAACAGTCGCCAAATTTCTAATGAACTACGACTTGCTAACACCCACATATAATGAAGCGTAGCCAATACCAGAGGATACTGCCCCCTCTTTCGAAATCTAATAAAAAGCACTCCACGGAGTGCTTTTTATTAGATTTCTTTCTTTTTGTTCAGGATGAGCTTCATGCCAGCTTCCCCTTCTACGCCGATGAACAATTCGGTAATGGGGCCGCTTTTCACAATACCGGTAACATGCAGCTCAATCGTAGCCAGTTCATAATCCGTCATATCCTTTACTAACTCCTGTATCTTATCCAATGATAGCGGAAACGCTTTTTTTATATTGGCGCTTTCCAAATGAAACTTCCCAGCCTCCTTATCATCTTCTTCAATAACCGGCAAGTAAAACATCAACTCTTCACGTTCATCCACTTGCAACGCCTCCTCTATTTTTAATCTCTAGATTGCAGTAGACATGGTGTCTTCTAACTACAATACCCGTTTCTCTTCAAGTTAATGAACAAATGAAGACAAATAAAAAAAGCACTCCGAAGAGTACTTTTTATTTTTTAGCTGGTTTGCCAGGTTTCGTTGACGCTTTATTCATTTGAGACATCATTTGATTGATTTTTTTCTGAGACGGTTTTTGTAAATTCCCTTAAAATCATTGGTATATCAACGTTTCCATTAAATTTAAAGCCACTATTTCTGTTAAGAGAACTATACCATTTCTGATTATTCTTGTCTAGAGAACATGTTCTTTTTGAAGTATTAGCTTAATTATTTGCATCAAAACACGTTCCGTCATTTACTAATAAGGTGCTGTTTTACCAGATTTAACGAATAGCAATCCTAATAATCCATCTTGTGAAAAGTCCTGTAAATTTACAGCAACATTAACATCTTTAATTGAATAGGCATTATTAACTTTAAACTGTTCTCTATTCTTAGCGTTATCTTGTACATCAACAAAGAATGAAATATCCATCATTTGAATAGCGAAAGCATCATTCAAGCTTCGTTCCCATTGCTTCATTGCCCCATAAACTTCATAAGGATCAGAGTAGGATTCTTTATATATCGGCTTACCAAAACTATCATATCCGACAATTTCCCTACCTAAGTAGTCACGTACCTCTAAAGTAAGATTACAACTTGTCATGGTAGCACGATATTTATTCTGTCTAGGTGTTTTAACTTCTTCATTAATAATGTACATATGGTCTTTATGAAGCACATAATCCCCTCGCTTGATTGGCTCTAGCGTATTAATGTGACGATTTTCAACCATGCCTAAATAAGCCATACCGATAATCGCCTGTCTAGGTTCACCATTGATTAGAACAGTTTCGGAAAGAGATTTAAAAGTATCGTTTAGCAGCGTGTAATTATCTAGTATATTCATCGTTTCCCCCCTATCTAAATAGCATGAAGAAATCAGATTGATTAGCGTCTGTTCTCATGCTCCGAATTTTCTTCTCTAATTGATCTATGCGGTCTGTTAGATTTTCGTGAAACTCTGATACTGTCATATCGTCCATTTTCACATTGCGCATCATTTCAGGATTGTTAGCTACTGATTCCAATGTTGATAAAGCTGTTTGGTAGATAGCTTTCTTTGCAGATGGTGATTGGGCATTGTATTCATCATGAGGATTTAACCCGTTCTCTTGCAGATAGATAATTAACTCTTGCTGCGACAGGGCTAACCCCTTAGTTTCCATTTCTAAGCGTTGAATATTTTTCATTTATATATCTTCCTTTCTAGTGATAAATATGTTGATTGAAATTATAATTCTGCTGATGTTATGTGAGTGATTGTTTATGTTAAGAAAGTTAGGACGCTCTCAGAGCTAATCTCAGTAAGAATATATTGAAATGTGTCTACGTATACGCATTTAGGCATAAGAAAAAGCCACATCATTTAGACGTGACTACTCCTGATTCTTTAATTATTTTGTCCATTTCATTTATAAAATTTTCTAAATCCTTTACAGAGGAGATAACAGTTTTGTGCTTTTTATCTCCTAATTCCATAGTAATTCTTATTTTTTCATTATTTTCAATACGACAATGAATAAATCCCAAGACCTCTAAATCGGGTGATGGAGAATCATGTAAATAATATCTCTCATAAATATCTAAATACTTATCATCAAAATCATCATCTTCAATTACTTGCATTAATTCCTTATGATAATTGATATACTTTTCATCGTAGTGTACCTTATTTATATCAAATACCTTATTCTCTCTGCCATAAACTTTAGGATTCAAAATCGTCAATCCTCTAGGCAACCTCAAATCTAACTCTTTCCAGATTCCATCTATTTTATTCATAATTTCTCACTCCTCTATATCCTTCATTCGACATATAGGGAGTTAAATCCTTTAGTGGAAATAAATTAAAATCCTGTTAGTTCTGCTGATGATGGCACTATTGTACCTTCTCTAGTTAAACCAATCAGCTCTTCAAAATGTAATACCTCACCAGCTGCTAATTCTACTTGAATATTATTAACTTTATTAATTGATCCATCTGAATTAAAAAAAGCTATTTGACCAATTTTACTGATGTATTCAGTAGACGTATTCGTGATTGTGCCAAATCCATTCACATAAGTTCCATCTGAGTTAGCAGAGAAATTAGAAAGAGTAAGAGAGTTTGCATAGCTTTCAGTTTCTATGCTTGAGTAATCCCCTGTATCGAGAGCAAGTTCTATAGAAGCAATTTCTTCTTCTAATTCTTTTACTAGTTTATATTCTTGATACTTTTCATTACCTACAATCGAAACTGGCACTATTAAAGCTAATAAAATAATCGTTACAATCCATACTGTATACTTTTTCAAATTACAGCCCCCAATATATTTGAATTTTAATAAATATATTGTACCATTACATATTGCTCATTAATAGGGAATTTATAGAATTTTCTGTGTGTGAAAAATCGTAAGTGGTGGACGCTCTCATTTCAATGTTGGGGTAGCCAATGTATAAAGAATCTATGGAAATATGCCATATAACCGTTTGAATGTAACTTATTATATATTATGTTACATTCAGAACCTTGATTCTACTACGTTCTCATACTATAAAGCATTATACATTCGATATATGCCTACTATGACATAATATATATACAACATTAAGTATAAATAATCATACATAAACACCATCTAATATAAGGGAATACTTGTTAATTATCATACTCATTTAAAGGTTTTATAATAGTCATTATAATACAATAGCCATATAGGACAGCGTTTGAGTGAGCATAACAGCATCATATAGAATAAGTGGTGAGTTTTGAAAATGTATAACGGAAAATGAAAAAGAGGACTGGAAAATTTGATTTCCACCCTCCATTTTTTTAAAACTATATAGAAAAAATCCCACTGTATAACAGCCAAAAATTTCTGATATTATCCCTATTCTCATTCTCCCCTATTTATCCTGCATTTTCACAAATATTTTCATGTTACTTTCAGATTGTTTTTATTGTATTTTACCCTCTACCATATTCCCTTATCCGTTCCCCATTCGCACACTTCATCACACTAAAGTATTTCTCATTATACTAAAGCTTACCCTACCTCTAAAGTATTAGATGGACATAACCTTTGCATTATATTTTCATACTATTTTCAGGATATTTTCATATTATTTTCTATCGCTGATATCTTCCATATCGACTGCCAATATCAATAGCTCAATCAACTAAAGCATTCATGCCTTCTACTTCCTTAACTTCATTGACTTGTTTAGCTACATCAACTGCTAATGGCTTGCTTGCTTCCTCTGCCTTGATACGTTCCATCTCTTGCGTTACATCAGTAGTATAGGGACTGTGTTCTAATACGGACTCCATACTGATAGCGTTTATAGCTCTAAGGTCTACTAAGTCAGCCACTCGCTCTGATTCGTTTGATGGTCTGTTATAAGTGAACAGCAACTCTAATGAAGCATACTGATCGTCTGTGATAGTCACACCTCGGTAACTCAATAGCTTACGTATCTTATCGTATCGTTCATATAATCCATCACGAAGATAGCCCTCATTCTCTGATGCTTTAACCTCAGCCAAACTAAACAGCATCTTAATAGATACTTCACTTAGGTTAGATACATCGCTCTTGTTCATACTCACAGCAGGGACAGCAGCAATGTCTAATAAGCTCTGATTCAATTGGCTATACAACGCTTCAAATGCTTTAATATCTACATCATTGCTTTCAAAACTAAAAGAACTTCCATCTTCTAAATGTATTCCCATACCAGCTATCTCTTTGGGGATTCCCCCATTCGTAAGCCGTTGCCCTACTACAACTGGAATACCTGCACTATATAGAAATGTATTATCAACTGTTCGGGACAATAGTAGCTCCATATTGTCTAAGATATTAATGAAATCATCTAGCACACTTGATCCCTCAATCTCTGAGTATTCATTGTGGCTTCTGTAATGTATAGGCAGCCCTGAAAGGTTTGCATGTTGTCCAGTAAGATGAATCTTACCGCCTTCATTAGTATATTCCTTCACTACATCTTCCTCATACACGGTGTAGTAAGAAATTGCATCATGCACATAGCTTTGAACGAATGAGATAAGTTCATTGTGGTGATTGTATACAGGGGTTATTTCGTCAGCAGCCAAGATTTTAGAATCAATATACCCCTTCTTATTTACATAAACATATTCGGCACACGAACCGAATTTGAGCAAATTAGATAATATTTTCAGGTTTTTGGCATTATACTTTCCTAGCTTATTCACTTTCCCCAATTCATCTACCATTTTCTCATTTCCTGTTAGTTGAACATCATTTTTAAGGAGAAATTGCGTATGAAATTGCAACAAGGTCTTTGCAGTCGAAAGTACAATCTTTCTAGGTGTAATTAATTCTCCGTTATACATGAAGCTAGGAAGCTTTTTAATGTTATGATGTCCCATTAAATAATCTTTCTTTTCTTCAACGTTCATTAGACGCTGTTGATTCTGTACGGTATTTACCTCTTCAACGAACCAATGTTCATCATTCTTATACTTTACTTTTTTATACTCTTCTAAATTCATCTGTACACCTGTCTCTCAATTTTGTATACGTCATTTAGACGTACCACTTGCCTGTGCTAAGAGCAAGATTTGATAGCATCATGCTAATGACTAAATCATCTCTATTTTTTTCTCCACGTTTATTACCCATTTTTCCACTTCCGTCTTTCATTACAAAGATGGTCATTTGTTCTAGTAGTGTCTTACATTCAATGTTTATCATGCCTGTCTCAAAGTTCTGTCTGAAGGCACTAATGGCTTGTGTCTTAGAATTAGCTGTAGTCAAAAAGCCAAGCTTCAGACGTTTTACTCCACGTTGGTCAAATTGCTTCATCTTGTAGAGGTTCATGTATTCATATGCTTCTCTCAATTGCTGTAATACAACTGATCCAAAGCTGTTGCGTTCCACGCAAATGAAGCTGTATCCGTAGAATCTGCCAATAGTATCAATGATTTCAGCAAACTCATGTGGACTCACCTTGTTAGAATAGAAAGCTAACACTTCTTGTCCGTCTCCATCTATAATGCTCATTGTTGAATCATCGGTATTTCCACCCGTTCCAGAAGCTACATCGACCCCTGAATAATAGCGTTTGTTTTTCTTTGGCAAATGGAATACTTCTAATCCACGACCAATAAAGCGATTAAGCGATTGAGGGATTTCTCCATCTAGCTCATCACGACTCATTGCAGGGGTTATATGATTTAATCGTTCCAGTATCTTAGATTGATTGAACATGCTGTTTCCGTTGGAATTTACGAACGATTCGAGCAAGGAGCTAGGAAACTCTTGATGAAATTCTTGTAAATCCATATCAAGTAGCTTGTAACGTCTCCACATTAATGACTTGATAGCACAACCTTTTTCATGAAGTACCTTTTCATCATCTTCAAAGTCCTTTGGTGATAAACGATTACCGCTATTAGTTGATTTAAACCATGCCTCTGCTTCTTCCATCTCTGATTTCCACTGCTTTAAATACAATCTGTGATAGAAAGGAATGAAATACAGTTTGAATCGACTCTTTCCCTTATCTGCGTTCAGGCAGATGTCATAAAACGAGTTCATTCCACGGGAAGTTGACTCCAAAATTAATCTACTGTGTTTTCCTTTAGCTAATGACTGGATAACGGATAGCAACTGTCTATCAATATCGTTATAGAAAGCAATTTCTGAGAGTAAACAGAAATCAATTGTTACACCTCGTCCAATATCCTTATCACCAGCTGTAGTTGATGTGATCCTTGAACCATTACTAAAAAATAGTTCACTTCTGTTCTCACGTTTAATACTAGGGAAAGCATTAGGATACTTATCTCTAGGCAATGATGCGTTCATATCTTTGAGTTTGTCGAATAATGCCTTAGCACTTGCTCCTAAATAGGAAACCACTAAGATATTCTGGTTAGGTACTGTACAAGCTATAAATAAACTACGTGCGAGCAAATGAGTTGTTACCCCAGCTTGTCGGCTTTTTGGTAAAATTAGGAATTTGTTATTTTTAAGCAACTTCTCAATATCTCTCTGTGCTTCATTAATAGTAAACTTCTGACGTTCTCCATCGTTGTTCTGTATTTCTACAAAGTTTTTAGCGAACGCTTCAAAGTCATTCATTACTGCTTCTAATTTATTCTCTGGTTTTTTCACTTTAGCTTTAGTAACTACCATCTATTACAACTCCAAATCATCGAATTGATTAGATTCAGATGGTTTCACATTACTTGCTGCCTTATTAAATGAACGAATTTCTTTCTGAATCTGCAAGAGCAACTTAATACTCTTTTCGTCTGCATTTTCGTCTTTAGCTCTCTCTGCTGTATTGGTATACACAACTTCCAGATCATTAGCAAACTTACTCTCTAGGAATAAGCTCATTAGCTGTAAATATTGTGGTGTGCGTTCCCACTTGATGTATTCATTCATAGATTTAACTTGAAGTTTCTCCATTAGTTGTTCTTCTGTTTGTATTTCTTTGTTCTGATTGTAAAAAAGATTATGCTTCCAATTAAAATACATTCGTTTCTTCCATGTGAGTAGCTTCAATGCTTCATAAATATCCATGTTCTTTCCTCCTAATGATTTTCTTCAATAAAAAAACCATCAAGCAGTATGCTCAATGGTCTGTCCAAATCCTATTGGTTTATTATTTACTTCTGCTTCTAGCATCTTGACTTCAATATAATTCTCGTACATCGTGCTAAATCGTCTATCCATGTTGCTTTTTTCCGATTCAACAATTAACAATTGTCTTTCACTTAAATATGATTTCAATAGCAGACAAACATTTAACAAGTAAAACTCTTTACTCATGTATGGACTGTTTTGATACTTTTCGCTTTTTTGCTTCTTATAAGTTAAGTCGAGAAAGTTATCGCACCATGTTCTGTATAGTTCTTTCTTTGTAACAATCATTTTTATTTCATCACTGATTACTTTGACAATCAGACGCTCGAACTCATAATCAATACCTTGTTCAGTCAAATATTTTTTTACTAGCAAATTACATTCTTTAAGTTCTTTGCTATGAAAATTTTTAAATCTTCTAGCGTTCATGTAAGATTTAAACTCAACTTCTTGTTCTTCTACAATTTCTTTTATCGCATCTTTTAATTTTTGATATTCTGCTTGATTGACGACTTGTACACTGCCGTCAAGCTTCTTAAAATAATAGGTACTAATAGCTTCAATTCTTTTTTGTTTCTTTAATTGTTTAAATACTCTTTTAACAATTTCAATGTTTCTACCACCAATAGTAAAGTTAATCTCATCTATAGCTTTGTTTATAAGTTTAGCTGTATTGTCTCCAAGATGGCTAGAATACAATGAAGCCATTTCTTTAGCTGCTGATTTTGCCGAAGTATTATCAACCATAGGTAAGCCGACTACTCTTGACCAGTTGGAAATACTATTTTCATCTTCTCTAATTTCGACAAGTTGATTAAAGATATATTCAATCACTAATTTACCCTCTGGCGAAGAAGCGAAAGAAGTATAATTAAAAACCCTTTCAGTTTGTTCGTCTTTCTTGCCTGATAAGATATAGCGTCTACTTTTACCTTTGCCCTCTACTTGTACATAATCATAAAAAGTTTTGAGTTTGTTGATTAATGCAACTATAGCTCTATCTTTATATTCCATTGATGCTTTATCAATAGCACCATCAAGAGAGCCATTCTTGATCCACTTTTTAGTATTGAGTTCATTACCTTCAAATCCATATTCTATTGTAAGCAAGATCGCTTCGTGTTCTGTCAATGTAATTTTATCTATAAGTGTCATTCTATAAGTCCTCTCAATTCTATAAGTTAGTTTTATTTTGCGTCCAATTATTTAATAGTTGTGATAGAGCTTCATTCTGATTAAATATCCAAAATGTCCGTTTTGTTTCTGAATGAGCCATACAGTGTATAGGTACTTGTCCATTGTCCAATAGATATTTCATTTGTTTGTAACTAAAACAGTTATAGTTTTTCATAATTGATTCTCCTTCATTCAAAAAGTTTAAAATTCCTACAACCTCCTTATAGAATAAATAATATTATCTATAAGATGGTTGTAGGAATTTATAATAAATAAAAAATATCATGTGCGTAAGCACCGACTAGCTATTGAGTAGCGTAGCGGAACAATTGCAGTCGCCTAATCATAGATATATAGGGGTTGCAAAACAAGTTTGCTCACTAATATTTAAGTAGTTAAGTTTGGACTAAGCTAAGGTATAATATATACAATTTTCATTTCTTATATATTATAGCTAAGCTTAGTCCAAATGAAAAGCTTCACAGAAAATCTAACCTCTCATATTCATCTAACGCTTTCTGTAGTTGTTGTGATTTCTGATAAAGGGTGAATACTTCATCATTTTTAATAGATTTTGCTTTGAAGATATAACTAAACCCTTTTTCTTTCAGGTACATACTCATGCTCCTTTTATATACAAAGAAGAAATCTCTGTCGCTAAGTTGTTTCATGATGACTCTCCTTCCGTTCCGAAATCATAATCTTTCTCTTATTGATAAATGCGTAACTAAAAGCTCTTTCTAATCTCTTTGTGTTTAGCTCATGCCATTCAATGGTACTAGCTGTAAACTTCTCGACTGTTTCAAATGAAGCTTCTGGTAAATCTACTGGAAATCCTAAATGCTCCGAATACCAATCTAAGTTAATTTTGTCTGCTAATCTTGCATCTAAATCAGGATTGTTACCAGACGATTCAAAGCTTAGTTTATCCTTGTTTTTTCCAGATTGATTTAACCTAATATTAATATCCATTTCAGCACGAAGCATAAACCAATACATATCATCAATCGTGTAAGCTTCAAGTATTTCGACTAATTCCATCATTTCAAACTTTTCAAGATACGATAAAAAAGTATCTCTATAGCGTTCATCGTAATACCCTTTGAATCCTACATCACAACAAAGAATTATCATTTTCCCCTGAATTGTTTCTGGCAGTGGAATATCGTAGATTGCATAGAGTTGAATCAATGTACTCATTGCAAATTTGTCTGTATAGCGTTCTCTGTGAACACCTGAGACGTTGTTAATATTAGCTGACTGTACATTGATGTAACTAAATTCGTCTAGTCGCACCATATGATTATCAAAGCATTTATTTTCTTTGAGAGCACAATCAACTCCAATAGGTTCACGCTGATCCATAAGATTAATCTTAGACATCTTGTAAAAGCTATAGAATGAATTGATTTCTAAACCAAAGTGGTGTTTTAAAAACATACAGCTTAGTAAACTGTCCATATCATTCGTCATAATTAAGTTGTAGTTGCTTCTATTTAAATAGTTTGTCCATTCTGGGTATAAGTTTCTGATTTTCTTTTGCATAGTAAATGATTTATCAAAATAAGTTCCCTTTGGTATTGCTTCCTTTTTCTCAAAGGTTTCTATAAAACCAGTAAAATAGTCAACGCTCTGACCGCTTGCGAGAAAAAGGAAAGCTAAGTTGAGTAATTCATATTCCAACTCCTTCATAGTCGATTCTCTTTTATGTGTGATTAATACTTTTCGATAAATTCTTTATATTTCACTTGTTTATTTACGTCTAAATTACATTTTTCATTTTCCCATAGCGATAACATAGCCACTGAGCAAGAAACAAATTCGGCAATTTCACGTAACTTGATTCCCTTTTTTCTTCTAAGTAAAAATAAGCTGTCTTTTTCCATGTCGATTTCCTTCTTTCATTTAAATTTTTGATTAAATTTCATTAAAAACAGACACTCACAGTTTAAGGTGAGTGTCTAGATAATTTGATTAAGCTACTGTAATTTCAAATGACACTGCTGCTTTTTCATTCAACAATGCAATACCTGCTTGCGTTTCAAGGTAAACAGATTGTTTAGAACCTGATACTGGCTCAACTTGACCATGCAAAGGAATAAGTACTGGCATTTCAATGTAATCAGGGTTTGCGATGAACATTTTGCCTTTACCCAATTCCTCAGTTAATACGAACGTGATTGTGCCAAACACAGTGCTATATACATCTGCATCAAAGCCCATAAATTTCTCACGAGCTAAATGAACTACTGTAGCCGAATTAACTAGTTTCTGCTTCATTGATGCAGGAAGGAAAGCAACCATGTTATCAGATACTCCTGCGTCATAAAGTTTTTCTACTGCTGATTCAAATTCAACATCTGTAAATGTAGCACCAGTAAGTTTGTTGTCAGCATCAATTTGCTCTAAAATACCGCTTGTGTGATATGTTCCTGTAACAGCGTCATAGCTACCGATTCCATGAATAAATTTATTTTCTACTCTGCGTTTGATGGCTTTAGTTTTAGAATCTACTTCCTTAGCTAAAAGATCACTAATCGCATGATGAGAAGAATATTGAGCTGTATTTGAAACTGTAGCTGTATTAGCGAAAATCTCTAAATAGTTCTGTTTCAAATTGCGAAGATCTTTTTGATAACCAGGAGCGTCTCCACCTTCTGCAAGTGTTACAGCAGAATCAGTAAGCTCTTCTTGAATCCAGTTATATACAGGAGCCGATGCCTTAACCGTTTTTGACAATAGGAAAGTCGTGAACGGATTTTGTTTTTTATTTACCTCAACTAATACGTCTTTTAAATCAATAATCTTATCTTCTACTTTGAACATTTAATATTCCACCTTTGGTTTTTTTAGTTTTTTTTTTAATTTAAAAAGCACTAATCAGCGATTGCCGAAAAGTGCTTTAATCATGTTGCGTGAATCGCCATTTTGTTTAGCTACTGTATATGAGTCCTGTTTGGTATTATCTTTTGGTTGATAGCTTTGTTCAATTTTCAGGTCATTCATGATTTTAGTTAGTTTAGCCATAACTGCATCTAAATCTTCATGAGAATCTACATTAATAATTTCTTCAAACGCTTCTAATCCTTTATCCTTCAAAGATGATTTTACTTCACGTTGGAACAATTCTTTCTCACGCTTATCTAGGTTTTCCTGAATCTTGTTCAAATCTTCATTTGTAGATTCTATTTTTTCTGTCTCCACTGTTTCAGTTTCAACTTCTTCTGTAACTGTTGTATCTACTTCTTGATTTTCTACTGGTGTATTCTCCATAATGATTCTCCTTCTTAGTTAAATTTGACCTGTACTAATTGACGAGCAAGAACAGGTTTTGAAAAGTGATAGCCATGATACTCAAATATGAAATCTGAGTTAGTGGCTGTATAGTCGTAAAAATAATTTCCCTGAGACAAATCTATAATGCCTTCTGTAATTGTTTCAATTAGATTTTCCTGCTTATCATAAATCTTTAATACAACATTATCAGGAGTAATTGCATTACCGTTTACATCACGAAATTGCACATTTAATCTAGCTGTATCATTTTTAATCATAGAACCACCTGCATTTCTGTAGCGTTTTCTTTAATAGTTGTATCTGATTTATTCGTTATCATATTTACACTTGATTGATTTTCCATCACATATACAACTGCATATACAGGACGCTCAACGTCAACTGGAATTACAATCTCAGTAGTAATTGTGAATGGCTGCATGACTGATTCAACTAATCGAGTAGCTTTAACTATTCGTTGAGTAGTAGAGCCAATTCCCTCTATATGAGATGAAATAATGTGAGTTTTGACATTGGCATTTGCTAATGCTTGAACGTTGCTCACAATGTTATCTATAGTCGATTCTGCAATAGCTAGAGCTTGTTTAGAGAGCGATTGACTGATAGGCAATGTACTTGTTAGGACTACTTGTAACTTCCTCTTAGAGCTTGTCAGAGAGCTTAAAACTAACCCTGAATATGAGCTAATTGTTACCGTCTGTTTTTTAGCTGGAAGTGAAGGAACACCAAAAGCTTTTAAGTATGGATAATCAGCAAACCCCCAAATACTAGAATCCCATGTAGAGAAATTAGTTGAATCTGCAAATTGTGCTGTAGTTAATCCTGTACCTGCATCTGATGTGGGATATACGTCTGTATTCCAATATGAGTTAGTTACAATTGCAGACGTAACTCCTGCACCTAATGAACCAACTAGACCTCCAGCTATTTGAGGTGCTGAAACAGATGAATAAGCATAAGAATTAATAATAAAGCTAGAAGCATTAACTATGTTCCCTACAAGCCCACCTGTACGTCCTAATGAAGTAACAGAAGCATTTGACCAACTATTTCTTACTGTTCCACCTGAATGCCAACCGACTATTCCACCTTGTCCATATTGACCATTTAAAACACCTGTTGAGAAACATTGGTCAATTACAGAATTACCGTTAGTTTGACCTACAATGATGCCTGAATAGTTAGAGCTTTGGGAGTTTACATTAGCGTCAATTACGCCTAATTTTTTAATTATACCGTTGTCGATAAACCCAAATAATCCTGTATAGGCAACATTTCGACTAATCTTTAACTTCTTCACTTTGAAACCATTGCCATCTAATGTACCTGTAAAGCGTTGACCTGATGCCGATGAACCTATTGGAACAAAATTAGTGTAACTAGAAAGATCAATGTCATTCATTAAAATGTAATGTGCTGTTAGATTATTTCTGATTGAGTTAAATTCAACTGCTGTTGTAATTTGAAATGGACTAGCAACCGTACCTGAGCCGATCATATTAAATCACCTACAATACTTTAGGTACTTGTAATTTATGGATAATTGTTAATTCGTCCTCAGCAGATTCAAATAAAAATGTTGAAAATGTCTCTGTAGCGATTGCTGAACCGCCTGTAGCAGCATCAAACAAAACTGACTTGCCAACTGACTGACCAATGAATGTTGCATCGTTTCCACTAATTACAATTTTATATTCAATTTCTGCGCTTGCTGATGTGCCTGTAATAGTTAGACCGTCTGTAACGCTAAAACGTTTTAATACAACTCCTGTTGGTGTACGTACCTCTAGGTATTTCCAGTTTGCAATTACAAACTCACGAATTTTTTGATATCCATATTGATTAATTTCTGCCATGTAACATGACCTCTTTTCATTTAAATGTTTTATTGAAATTTTTGATTAATAAGCATAGAAAAGAACCCCTAATGGAGTTTAGGGATTCTAATGGGGGAACTATAATGGCAAAAAACAAGACGAGTTCTTGATAACTCTTTTTGTCTTTATGTGTAGTATTTGAAAGTAAAAGTTTCACCTTTTACCCCTACAATAAACCTAATTATACACAATAAGTGTTACGTTTTATTGTTGCTTAATAATTGCCTTATTTTCATCATTTAGTGCAGATTTCTTTTTCATACGTGCCAATTTATTTTTAAACGCTGATTCTTTAATGTCCATCTGTTTAGCAAAATATCGTTTATTGAATCCTATGACATATCCATTTTCATTAAACGTGAATGGCTCAATATTGAATTCATTAATCTCTTTTTGAATTTTACTCTTTAGCGAATGATAAAAGCTGTATTGGTTAGTAGTGAGCTTATTTTCATCAATCTTCAAAATACTCTCAGCAGCAGTTTTAATAAATTTACTCTTTCTTATTTCATCTTTAGTAAGATAATATTTCTCGCCTTTGATATTGTGTACTTTTGTGCCGAGTAACTTAGTTAGCTTGCGGTCAACTTTACGTTTTGTGCTGATAGCAATGAATCCAATAATTTCCTCTTCTGTTCTAGTAAGATCAACTTTAGGAAGAACCTCATTTAATGACTCTATAATTAATGGTGTGTATTGATCTTCTAGTTTCTTCTTTACTCTATTGATTGCAGGAAGGATATTTTGAAACTCTCTTAGCTCCGACCTAAAATCATCATAGATGTCCCAACCAAATTTACTTTCTATTGCTCGATAAACGCTTTGAGGTATTTTATCGAAATCATCTTTATAAAACTCATGACCTACATCAGCCAAGATTTTATAAATAAACTCAAGAGCATCAAAATCTTGTATTTCAAGTTGCGTTCCTTCAAATTTTTCTTTTTTCCTCATACCATTTGCCTTTTTAGTAAATCGTGAAATCCATATTTTAATGTTTCTAGCCATATGATATTCAGCAACATCTTTTTTTACTGGGTATTTGGGACGCCACCTATTAAAAATTTCTGTATAGTGTCCTCTTTCCTCGTTATAAAATGCTTGCACAACTTCTGTACAAACCATCTCAGTTTTCACCATGTTTGATAAAGCTAATTTAACTAACTCAGTAGCTAAATCATACCTGCCTTCTTGATGCGCCTTAATTTTTTCTACAAATCTCATATTATTTCCTCTTCTCTTTTGTGTATGCCCTCGAATAGTTAGAGGACTACAAAAAGCTCAGAGTATTAATTTCATCTATGTATTTCAGTTTTTAAATTACCTTACCTCTATATTATATGTTCAAAATCCATAAAATCTGACATCATTATTCAACTTTTTTTAAACCGTCTTACTCTCACCTGTAGATGGAATCGTATGTGATTCTGTACGTTGATCCTCTGGCATGGTTGCTATTTGATATAAAGCTTCAATACCTAAAGTCGACTTTATGTTTGTGTACGTACCCAATTTTGAATTGCCAACCTCCTGATACACTGTTATAAATCTGCTTGCTTCAGTTTTAGGTATTCCAATAGATTCACACCACTTGCCAAACTCACCATGCACCAAATCATTTTCCTTCACATGTTTCAATCGTTTACCGATCTCAAAGATAGCTTCACCTGCTCACCCTCAGACAAATAAGCCAACTGTTCAGCAGCAGTAGTCCCAAGTTGCTTAGATGACACTAATTGCTGAATCTGTGGGATTAACTTGTTCAACTTTAATATTCGATTTAAATGTTTTGGTTGTGCTCCAATAGTTTCAGCGATATCTGATGATGTTTTGCCTTCCCCATTATGGGGAACCCTCTTATACTGATTGATCCCATTCCGTACTCCCCAATACTCTTTAAGAAACTGAGCAATCCTAGCTTTCTTAATGGGATCAGTTTCGGCTTGTCCTCTACGTTCCTGTTTATCTTCCTCCTGAAAATTTATCGCTTCCTTCATGTATTGTTGCTTGACTTTCACGCTTTTCAACTAGCAGAATGGAGAGCAATAATAGGAAATATCGAGAGTTGTTGCCTTACTTTCAGACACGAATAAAACATGTCTAAAAGTAAGACAACAATTCCGTTTTAACTAGCGTCATGTGTCGCTAATGAGGTTTCTACGACCTTGTTTAATTGGAAGCTTTCACTTCTCATATTCCCACTTAATTATCGCCCTAAGTGAATACAGAATATAATTGCTGACACGTATGTCACGATAATCCCATCTAGCCCTTTGAGGTGGCTACCACCCTTCTTCCAACGGGGTAAACAAGGAAACCCCTTTAATGTTGGATATATCCTTTGGTTGCAGTGGTAAGGATTACCTGACGATAAGATTAATGAGGTTTATCGGCTTCCCCTCATGAATACACCCGAAAATAGACACTACTTAATAAACCTTGCAATATCACAATTTTTGCGATAACATAAGGGTACGTTTTGAATACGGGTGAGTATTCTATATTAAGTTGTAAGAAGGTTGAGTGACTGTAATCACTTGCCTTCTTTTTTTGTGCCTTAAATTACTGATATCATTTGTTATTCTTGTTGCTCATTAAAGGACTAGAGCTAATAGCTTTTGTTATTAGCTGTTCGTCATTCATTGACTGCAAATATCGTTGCGTGACAGATATATCTGAATGTCCTAATAGGCGTGATAAGCTGTATACGTCCATTCCTCCTGCGTTCAAGCATTGAACAGCGTAGAAGTGCCTAAACGTGTGAGGAGAGATTCTTTTCCCTATCACCCCTGCCCTTTTCCCTGCTTCTTTGACAACGCTGTCTAGAGCTACATGTGAGAGTCCAGAACCCGTATACGAAAGAAAATATTCATCTGTCATTTGTTTATCACGAAAATATTGTTTTTTCATTCGTTCGTATTTGATGAGGATTCTCTTTAAGGCAGGGCTGATAAAAACAATACGTTCCTTATTTCCTTTGCCATTTACAAGGATAGTTGTCTCTTTCAGGTTCGTTGTTTTCAATCCTCTTATTTCCATTGCTCTAATGCCTGTATCAGCTAACATGGCAATGATCGCTTTATTTCTGGCTTCTAAATACGTTTTGTACGAAAATGCTTCAATCATGGCATGAACATCTTCCATAGTAAACCCCGTTAAAACTTTTCTAGGAACTTTAGGAGTTTCTACTTTACTGGCTATATTTACTTTTAAGTATTCCTCTTTCTCACACCAACTAAAAAATGCTCGTATGATTTTGAACATGGAATCAATACTTTGAGCTTGCAACCCTGCAATCTGTTTTAACCTGACATAAGCTTTGAGATCATGAACCGTTATATTTTCCAATTCGGTTATTGCTCGCTTTTGGACTAAATACTCTTTTAGCTGTTTTAATTCTTGCCTTTTGTTAATCATTGTTTTTTGTGTAAATCCTTTTGCTCGACAATGATATAAATATTCTTTTAATACATCTTCTAACTCCATAGAAAAAAAGCCACCTCTCTGCTTTAGTTTCAACAGAAAGGTGGCTTTTTATAATAAAAATGAAAGATTAACCAATGACAAACAAATTATAAAGGGAATATTCACTCCAAAATCCAGAAGCATAATCTATGCTTACCAAAAGCTTACTCAAATGATTGTTAAACCAGCATATTTAGCGTAATGAACATTAGAAGTCCGTACTCTTTATGTGTTCATCTACTTTTTATTTTTTAGCTGGTTTGCCAGGTTTCGTTGACGCTTTATTCATTTGAGACATCATTTGATTGATTTTTTTCTGAGACGGTTTTTGTCCCATTTGCATCATCATGATTCGTAGCATTTCTTCGTTGATTGGTGGATTATCTTGCAAATACTTCATCATATAGCGACGTGCGATAAAGAATCCAAGTGCAACACCTGCGAGTAAAGCCACGATAACGATTACGATCCAGATCCATGTATCCATTCTTGTTACCTCCTTCGTGTTGCGTAAATAAGTAGTACACCACATTGGATTATACTATAAAAAAAGAATCGTGACTATAAGTAGCTAAATAATTAAAAAATGGAAGCAACAAATGCTTCCATTTTTTATCTTACTGTTCGTTGATTAGGTTTTTCACTTTGCTTGCTACGTTTTCAACAGTGAATCCGAACTCTTCCATAATGCGCTCGCCCGGTGCACTTGCACCAAAACGGTCGATTGCTAGAATTTCGCCTTCATCGCCTGTGTAACGGTCCCAACCAAATGAAGTTCCCACTTCTATTGCAAGACGCTTTTTAACCGTTTTTGGAATAACAGATTGCTTGTATTCCTTGCCCTGTTTTTCAAAACGATCCCAAGAAGGCATTGAAACAACAGATACGTTGATACCCTCTTCAGCCAATTGCTTTTGTGCAGCTACAGCTAAACTAACTTCAGAGCCAGTTGCTAATAGCAATGCTTGCGGATGTTCAACAGGTGACACAACATAAGCACCTTTTTTAACTCCAGCTTCAGCAAGTTCGCCGCTGTTTTCTAGAATCGGCAAGTCTTGACGAGACAGCACCAGTAAAGTCGGTGTCGTTTTAGCCGTTAATGCTAAACGCCATGCTGCTTTTGTTTCATTCGCATCTGCTGGACGAACAACGCTTAAGTTCGGCATTGCGCGAAGAGAAGCTAAATGTTCAACGGGTTCGTGAGTTGGGCCATCTTCTCCCACTGCCACACTGTCATGTGTGAAGACGTATGTTACAGGAAGTCCCATTAAAGCAGCTAGGCGAATCGCTGGACGAACATAGTCGCTAAAGACGAAGAACGTTCCACCAAAGACATGAAGTCCGCCGTGAAGAGCCATGCCGTTTAAAGCAGCACCCATTGCGAATTCGCGAACACCAAACCAGATATTGCGACCTTCAGGATGGTCAGCGTCAAAGTCACCGCCGCCTTTGATGTTTGTTTTGTTAGACCCAGCAAGGTCAGCACTCCCACCAAAGAATGAAGGCACTGTTTTAGCGATTGCGTTAATCATGTCTCCAGAAGAAGCACGAGTTGCTTGTTTCTTGCCGAAGTCATATGTCGGGAATTCCGCATCAAAGTTCTCCGGAAGTTCGCCGCGAATCGCCATTTGTAATTGTTCTGCTAGTTCTGGATGTGCTGATTCATACTGGCTGTACATGTCGTTCCAGTTAGCTTCAGCTTTAGCGCCCAACTCTTTCGTTGCTTGCTCAAACGTTTCGTATACTTCTGTTGGCACATGGAAATCCTCTTCAAATGTCCACTCGTAATGCTCTTTCGTCAATTTCATTTCATCTTCACCAAGTGGCGCTCCGTGTGAATCTGCTTTACCCGATTTGTTTGGAGAACCGTAACCGATAACCGTTTTAACTTCGATTAAAGTTGGTTTGTCTGAAGAACCTTTGGCTTGGGCAATTTTTTCAGATAGATCGTCCAGTTCGTTGCCGTCATCTACGCGCAAATAATTCCAGCCGTAAGATTCAAAGCGCTTTTGAACGTTTTCAGAGAAACTTTTTCCAAGGGGTCCGTCTAACGAAATATCATTACTATCATAAAGTACAACCAATTTATTCAGTTTCAAGTGACCTGCAAGAGAAATTGCTTCTCCGGCAACGCCTTCCATTAAATCACCGTCTCCGCATAGAGCGAATGTGTTGTGATCAATGATTTCTAAGTTTTCTTTATTGTATGTAGCCGCCAAATGACGCTCAGCCATTGCCATACCAACTGCCATACCAATTCCTTGGCCTAGTGGTCCGGTTGTCGCTTCAACGCCTACAGTGTGACCAAATTCCGGGTGTCCAGGAGTTTTCGAATCCCACTGACGGAAGTTTTTGATTTCATCCATTTCTAAACCATAGCCGCTTAGATGAAGCAAGCTATATAAAAGCATAGAACCATGTCCTGCCGATAACACAAAACGGTCACGGTTAAACCAATCCGGATTTTTCGGGTTATGGTTCATGTGTTTAGTCCACAATGTATACGCCATTGGAGCTGCGCCCATTGGCAATCCTGGATGACCAGAATTAGCTTTTTCAATAGCATCAATAGAAAGTGTACGAATTGTTGTTACTGCAAGTTGATCTGCGTGGGTTGACATAGTAACATCCTCTCTCAAACAAAAATTTAATCCTATTCTAGTTTAGTCAACAATAGGAAAGAATACAATGAAAAAGAGAATAAGTATTTAATTCAAATACTTATTCTCTCGAATATTTTTGACCTTTTCAGGAGTTACATCATTTCCTTCAGGATCAATTACTTTTACGTTTTCAATTGTACCGCGCATGGTTTTGCGAAATGTTTGCAAATACTCTTGGCGCAGAGAAGATTGTTCTTTTGCTTCTTCTTTAGACAAACCTTCTGTTTTAGACTTGCGAGACAATTGGTTAATACGTGCTAATTTTTCTGGTGATAACATAGACATCCACCTTTCTTCTTTTCATATCGTACAAAAAAAGTAAGATTTCTGCAATGTTTTAGTCTTCCATTAGTCGCTCGTATTCTTTAAAGCGCCGATGAACCGTTGCCTTGCTGGCTTGATAACCAAACCCCTGTAGCGTAACAGCAATTTCACTGAACGTCAGGCCGTTAGACTTCAAACTTACAATTTGGTCAATAGGCAAATCAAGACGTTCGCGGCCTTCAGGATTTCCTTTTCCCTTTAGATTCTTTTCCGGCTTATAGCCATTATCCACAGCGCGTTTCATGCCCCGTTTAATTTTGGCATTATGTATCTTGCGCTGATATTCTTCTACGATTGCTAGGATTTCAAGCACCATGTCATCCATATCATTTAATGCAATCGGTCCTTGATCTGATAAGGTATAAACCTCAACTTCGTACTTTTTCATAACATGTAAAAGCGCAATCCGCGCGTGTCCCCTGCCCAAACGTGTTTCGTCCTGAATGAAGACAGCATCAACTGGTTGTGTCTTGATGCTATTTAACATTTCTAGCAGTCCATCTCGATCCATTTCATACCCACTATGTTGATCCGAAAATACAGCTTCAACTTTATAGGATTGTTCATATGCGAATTTCGTCAGTTCTTCTTCTTGTCTTTCTAGTGAAGACTCCTGCGTGTCTTTAGTTGTGCTAACACGGCAGTAAATTAATGCGTTTTTCTTCATTCAGCATCACCTGCAAATTTAATGGTTTCATCAGGAGCAAACTTCAATTGATCACTGGGAATTTTAAGAGATTGCCCTGCAATAATTTTAGAAGTTGAAAGATTATTTTCTTTCATAATATCTTCTATCCACTCGTGATGAGGGGTCTTGCCGCTGAAAGATTCAGCTAATGTCCAAAGTGTGTCGCCTTCTTCTATTTCAACTTGGCTCATTTGTGCACTGTTTGTATTATGAGACACAATCGCGTAAAAAGTAAATACAATGATTAAAACAAAAAATGCAACTAGAAAAGAATTTTGTCGGATGGTTGTCAATTGAAACGCCTCCTAGGAATGTGTGTTCGGAATATATGTTCTCATATTAATGCGAACAAGTGTTTTTGTCAACAATAAAATTCGAACCTATGTTTGCATTTCATAGCCCGAGTTGGTATACTATTGGTAGAAATCAAGTAGAATTACTCAAATGAGGTGAAACTGTTGAAAAAAGTATCTAAACGCCAAGAAGATATTCTGACGTTCATAAAAGATGAAGTTCGCTTGAAAGGCTATCCACCGTCCGTTCGTGAAATTGGTGAGGCAGTTGGTCTGGCATCTAGTTCGACTGTACATGGCCATTTGGCACGCCTTGAAAGTAAAGGTTTGATTAGACGAGATCCAACAAAACCGAGAGCAATTGAAGTAATCAGTACCGATGAAGCACTTATTGATAAAAGTCCAGTGTTACACGTACCGCTGATAGGTAAAGTAACTGCCGGCATTCCAATTACAGCTATTGAAAATGTTGAAGAGTATTTTCCTCTTCCCCAAAGCTATGGCACAGAAGATGATCATATCTTTATGCTCGAAATTATGGGTGAAAGTATGATTGAAGCAGGAATTTTAAATGGGGATTACGTCATTGTTAAACAACAACAAACAGCTAACAACGGGGACATTGTTGTTGCCATGACAGCTGAAGATGAAGCAACCGTTAAACGTTTTTTCCGTGAAGAGAATTTTTTCCGACTGCAACCTGAAAACTCTTCGATGGATCCAATTATCGTTGATCAAGTTTCTATTCTCGGCAAAGTTGTCGGCGTTTATCGTCAAATTCAATAATATAAAAAACACCGAGAACATGTTCTCGGTGTTTTTTATATTATTATTATGTAAACAACTTTATTGTTTGCTGCAACTAAAAGCTAAAATAACCGGAATCCGCTTTCTTCTCTCGTACTCTTCTTGGTCTTCAAAGTATTGTCGATTGGGCATTCCTTCTCGAAGATCCGTAATGCTAAATCCCGCTTTTCTCAGCGCTTTAAAATAACTTTCAGTAGTGCGGTGATACTTGACTACTATTTTATCAATCCAAGGTTCTTGTCGCTCACCTTCTACAAAGTAATCGTCAACAATCCAGTTCCCTCTTTTTTCTCCTGTTTTTTTACTCGCAAACGAGGATGTGGTTAGCGGATGTTGAACGCTAAAGACAAACTTTCCATCCTCTTTTAAAGAGGCATGAACATTACGAAACAATTCATCTATCTCTGACAAGTAATGAATTGCCAAGCGTGAGGTCACATGATCATAATGTTCTTTTGGAAAATCGAACGACTCCATCGTTGCGAATGTCATTTCAGCATGTAAGCCCTCAATATTTTGTTGTGCGAGTTTATACATCTCTTCAGAACCTTCTACTCCGTGATAAAATTGCGTACCTGCTTGTAGCAGCTCTTGCCCAAACAAAGCATCTCCACATCCCAAATCCAATATCCGTTTGTTGTGCACCGTTCCAAGCAGCTCATAGATGACTGGCTTTTCAATGCTATTATTTGGACTATCTACACGATTTCTTCTTAGTAGAAAATTTGCTAAAAAGTCCTTTTCTTCGTAAGCACTCGGTCCTTTAAAGTTCATCTTACTCCTCCTCAAGTTAACGTTTTGTTCAAAAAAAAGAGGCTACCGGAGCAGCACCTTCTCTGCAGCTAGTTTAAAAAGACATCTTTTAAGCTTCGCTGACTGTTATATGTTTAACTAAATTAATTGTAATGCGATGAATATTACCTGTTTCCGTATTAGAAATTTCGTAAGTGCCATTGGATGGAATTTTGCTTAATGCCGACTCTTTATCCACAGCCTGAACCTTATGAACGATGGTGTTTCCTTGGTCAAAGTTGAACTCTACACGAAACGTCTTCATATAATGGCCTCCTCTAATCTAGTTACTTTGTCTTCGTGAACCAGTCTACCACATCTAAAGTTATTGCTGCTTGTATAATTCTTTATAAGCGATCACTTTGAGAGCTAGTAGTTCTTCTTCGTTTAGATCTTGTTCTAAGGTTTGAATCACTTCATCAACAGACATCGTGCCGTCTTCAATTCCAGACTTCATCTTAGCCAAATCTGTTATCCCAACTTTTTTAATGACTGTACCGGCAGCATCTCCAGCTGTTTGGAATGGTAAGGGCTGGTCCTGTTGTTCTGCAACTTCCACTTGTTCTATGTATTCGAGCATTTTCGGATCACTTTCCACATACTCGATTACTTTTTCCATCTGACCATTATTCCGCATTTCTTTGGTTACTTCTGCAACCATACGATCTGCCGAAAAGTCTGGTCCTATGACATAAGCACCGATGCCTGCAACTGAAAAAAATATTAAAAAAATGATAATTGTCATTAAAAAACGCATAGCCGTCCCTCTCCTCCGTTTTAGTTTATTATAACAGTAGACGGATAGAAGTGTATAAAGTTACCAAAAAAGAAAAACCTTAATAGTGATTCTCTACAGAACCAAAATTAAGGCTACCTCTCTTATTCGCATATTCATTAATTAATCATCGTTTCCGCTGCTCAGCAATCCACCAATCAATATGTTCTAAATTAAATATAATGACATCTTTGTAGGCTTTGCGATGCGGAATCTTTCTTTTCGACATTAAGTCTGTAATCTGCTCTGCAGCCAGTGGATAATTTACCGACTCCAAATAATTAACCAAATTTGAAAGCCCTTGTACTTTCCTCAATTTAATCCCCTCCCACAAAATCCTCCTTTTGGTTACCCAAAGGAAAATTCAGTACGAGTTACTAAATATTTAGGCTGCATTTTAGTATAACCTTTTTGCAGGTGCTTTAAACCTTTAGGATTTTATAATTCGTATTTTTTTGATTCACTGGCAAACATATTTGGAGAAGAAGTTGTTTTCTAGAAACAAAAAACCGTTGGAGCCTTAGAGCCCCAACGGTTTTCAACTTAATACATTTTCAAGTATTGCTCACGTTCCCACGGGTGGACGCTTGTGCGGAACATGTCCCATTCAATTTCTTTCGCTTCGACGAAATTATTTAAAATGTGTTCGCCTAATGCTTTTGTCATAATTTCATTTTTTTGTAGCTCTTGTAGTGCGTTATACAAAGTGCTTGGCAGATCTTCAATACCGACTGCTTCACGCTCTTTTTGGTTCATCATGTAAATGTTGCGGTCTACTGCTTTTGGTGGCGTTAGTTTTCTTCTGATGCCATCAAGACCTGCACCTAATAGTACCGCCATTGCTAGGTACGGGTTTGCTGCTGGATCAACTGAACGTACTTCAACACGTGTAGACAAACCGCGTGATGATGGGATACGTACTAACGGGCTACGGTTTTGGCCAGACCAAGCAATATAACAAGGTGCTTCGTAACCTGGAACTAGACGTTTGTACGAGTTTACAAGTGGATTTGTTATAGCTGTATAGCCTTTAGCGTGCTCAATAATACCTGCAATAAACTGGTAAGCTGTTTCACTTAGTTTCAAGTCGCCCGCTTCATCAAGGAATGTGTTGCGGTCTCCGTCAAATAATGAAACGTTCATGTGCATTCCTGAACCACTTACACCGTACAATGGCTTCGGCATAAAGGTTGCATGCAATCCGTGTTTACGCGCAATTGTTTTAACAACTAACTTAAAGGTTTGAATGTCGTCACAGGCTTTTATTGCATCTGCGTATTTAAAGTCAATTTCATGTTGTCCTGGTGCTACTTCGTGGTGAGAAGCTTCAATTTCAAAGCCCATCTCTTCAAGTTCTAGAACGATATCGCGTCGGCAGTTTTCGCCAAGGTCCATCGGTGCTAAGTCAAAATAGCCGCCGTGGTCATTTAGTTCTAATGATGGTTCGCCTCGTTCATCAAGTTTGAACAAGAAAAATTCTGGCTCTGGTCCTAGGTTAAAATGCGTAAATCCTAACTCTTCCATTTCTTTTAATACGCGTTTTAAATTAGTGCGCGGATCTCCAGCAAATGGCGTGCCGTCTGGGCTATAAATGTCACAGATTAAGCGCGCTACTTTCCCTTTGCCTGTAATCCATGGGAACACTGCCCAAGTATCAAGGTCTGGGAATAAATACATATCCGATTCTTCGATGCGTACAAATCCATCGATAGAAGATCCATCAAACATCATTTTGTTATCGAGTGCTTTGTCCAATTGGGATGTCGGTATTTCAACGTTTTTGATGACTCCAAGAATATCTGTAAATTGCAGACGAATAAAATTAACGTTCTCTTCTTTTACTAATTGGTGAATGTCTTCTTTTGAATACTTGCCCATGTTCTCTTCACTCTCCTATGAATGTTTTATGTAAGCCCATTTCTTTAATGGAAGAAACGGGATAAATCACCTTGTCTAAAGCCACCAAGTTCGAAGGGTCGAGCTTGATGTTTCAATTGTTCACGCAGCAAATTTCGCAACTCCGCGTCACTTAGATTTTTTGACTCTACCTGATTGTTTTCAGGCGAGTTTTTTAACTCGTATAATTTCTTAATGCCGGCGATATTAAGTCCTTGATCCAAGTAGTCCTTGATTTCAAGTAAAGCATCGACGTCGTTTAACGAAAACATACGCTTATTCCCATCGGTACGGGCAGGGCTAATTAACTTGTGCTCTTCGTAATAACGGATTTGTCTCGCAGTAAGTTCCGTCAGCTGCATAACTATACTGATTGGAAGAAGCGGCATCGTCCGTCGAACCCGGTTCGTCATAAGTTTCACTCATTTCAAGTAGTTATTACTTTTACAGCATATATCATGTTAGATTATTTGTCAAACAAACGTTAAGTTTCCTTACATTAAAACTCCCCGCATGCCATATGCGAGGAATCGATTAGATTAAGTTAGCTTTTTTCAATACGTCAACCGAGTTTAAAACGGCAATTTTAACGTGTTCATAGGTAAGTCCACCTTGTACAAACGCTGTGTACGGTGGCCGAATGGGACCATCCGCTGTCAGTTCAATGCTGGAACCTTGCACAAACGTTCCTGCTGCCATAATGACATCGTCTTCATAACCTGGCATATAAGCCGGTTCCGGTTTGAATTGCGCATTGACTGGTGAACTCGCTTGAATCGTTTGGCAAAAAGCAATCATCTGCTCAGCCGTTTGAAACGATACCGATTGAATCAAGTCTGTCCTCTCGTCACTCCAATGAGGCGCGGTAATCATTCCCGCGTCTTCTAAAAGTGCTGAAGTAAAAATTGCCCCTTTTAATGCTTGAGAAACAATATGTGGCGCCATGAAAAACCCTTGATACATATCGGGTAGTGCATTGAGTGACGCGCCTGCCTCTCCCCCTATACCCGGCGATGTCATGCGGTAACCACATTTTTCAACCAGATCGGCTCTACCGGCGATGTAGCCACCAATTTTAGCGAGTCCACCTCCAGGATTTTTAATCAGAGAGCCGGCAATCAAATCCGCGCCTACTTCAATCGGCTCACGCGTTTCCACAAACTCGCCATAGCAATTATCAACAAAAACAATAGCTTGTGGCTTTATGCGACGAATACCCGCAATCATGCCTTCGATTTCTTCTATCGTAAAGGAAGGTCGTGTGTCATAGCCTCGCGAACGTTGAATGGCGATGACTTTGGTCTTGTCATTTATTGCTTTTTCAGCTGTTAGCCAATCAATTTTATTGTTAGCGTCCAGATCGGTATGCTGGTAACTAATACCGAAGTCTTTTAGCGATCCCGTATCCTTGTCACCGCCTGAGACAATAGAATCTAATGTATCGTAAGGCTTACCTGTTAGATAAAGCAGTTCGTCTCCTGGTCTCAATACACCGAACAACGAAATGGTAATGGCATGGGTTCCAGAAATAATTTGCGGCCGAACGAGAGCCGCTTCCGCTCCAAAAACATCCGCATAGACTCGCTCAAGCGTATCTCGTCCTTCATCGTCGTACCCGTAACCGGTAGATGGATTAAAATGATGGTCACTAACGCGCTGGTTATGAAAAGCCGTTAATACTTTCTTTTGGTTTATGTAAGCTGTTTCGTCAGCCAATTCGAGCTGTCTTTTGATAATTTTTTCTATTTTAGTAATTGTAGTAAACATGTAATTCTCCATTCTCTTGAATTTCTCTTTTCTATTATGCGGCATGACTTGAAATAGCGTCAAATTCTGCTACAATTCATAGAGTTGCATGTTGAGGAGGAATAGCTCTATGGCTTGGGAAGTACTGAGCGCCTTCGGTACGATTGCTTTTGCAATATCCGGCGCAATTATTGCCATGGAAGAAGAATACGATATTTTTGGTGTCTATCTTCTCGGCGTTGTCACAGCCTTTGGTGGCGGTGCCATTCGAAATTTATTGATCGGCGTGCCTGTTTCGGCGCTATGGGAACAAGAATTCATGTTCCAACTGGCCTTTGCATCGATCACGATTGTCTTTTTGTTTCCGCATAAACTGCTTGGCCACTGGAATCGCTGGGGCAATTTTTTTGATGCTATCGGATTGTCAGCGTTTGCTGTTCAAGGAGCCATTTATGCTGTTGAACTAGAATTGCCACTATTTGCAGTTGTTGTAGCAGCCGTACTTACAGGTTCTGGCGGAGGAATCATTCGTGATTTACTAGCAGGAAGAAAACCACTTGTGTTAAAATCTGAAATCTATGCGGTTTGGGCTGCATTGTGCGGATTGTTCATCAGCTTTAATTCAGCATCTTCTGACCTTATGCTTTATTCGTTATTTGTGCTGATCACAATCCTGCGAATTTTGTCCTATACTTTTAAATGGAGATTACCCGCTCGTAAAATCCAAATCTCCTAGAGGCATGTACAAATGCTGGATCATTAAAATCAAGACATTGGAGCTTGACTGTAAACTGAAGAGCTGAAACTGCATACTTTTCAAACACAAACAAACCACACAGCAAAAACGCTGTGTGGTTTGTTTGTGTTTGTTATGCGATTGTCTCGCCGTTCCAGGCAGTCATGCCGCCTTCAACGTTGATGGTCTTCATATTTTTTGATTCCAAAATGTCACAAGCCATTTCACTCCGACGACCCGCACGACAAACCAGATGATAGTCTTTGGTTGCGTCTAGCTCTCCGCTACGCTCTTCCACTTCACCGAGCGGAATGTGTTTAGCTCCTGGAATCATTCCAAAAGCCACCTCGTCTGCTTCACGAACGTCGATGATGTGTAACTCTTCTCCAGCTTCAACTCGTTTTTGCAATTCATCTACTGTAATAGTCTTCATAAAGACACCTCCCGAAATTTAAATCGAATTCACTTCAAAATGCTATACCTCAACAACATAACTGTCAACCCGAAAAGCGTAGGTGCCCGTTTAGCTCTGACAGGCATAAGACAGAACAGCAGTGTGGCGTCTTTTGCCACACAGTTGGGCTGGCTTATGACCCGAAGAGCTGGGCACCGGAGCTAGACAACCCGAAAAGCGTAGGCAGCCGTGTAGATTTGACGGGCTTAAGACACACTGGTGAAGCGGCGTCTTTTGCCGCACAGCCAGAGTGGATTAAGACCCTAGAATCTGGCTGCTGGAGCTAGACAACCCGAAAAGCGTAGGTGCTCATTTAGCTCTAACAGGCATAAATCAAAAAAACGGACTGCACCTACAGTCCGACTTTTTTACTCTTCGTGTTCAATCGCTACAGCTTTTGACGGAGAAAACGTCGAAATTGCATGTTTGTAAATTAACTGTTGTTTGCCATCTGTTTCGACCAGCACCGTAAAATTATCATAAGATTTAATGGTCCCTTTTAATTGAAAGCCATTAAGTAAGAAGACCGTTACATAAATATTATTTTTACGCAGTTGATTTAAATAGACATCCTGAATATTAACTGGTTTCATGTAAATCCCCCTATTTCTCTGTTTGTGTTTGATTGGCCATCAATTTATCAATTCGACAGTTTCTGTCAGTTTCCTGCATAACCACTGTTATTTCATGGAGATTTTTTTCGAGATCAGCCAGTGCATCGATCCAGAAAATCGGTAGTTTGTTTTTAAAATAAGTAAATTGCCTTTTTGCGTATTTGCGTGAGTTTTGCTTGAGTTTTTCGATTGCTCGTTCTAAACTTTCTTGTTCATCCAAATAAGCGTAAATTTCTCTATAGCCAATGGCTTGAATAGACTGAACGTCGCGTATGCCTCTTTGCCGTAAGGCTTGCACTTCTTCGATCAAGCCGCGTTGCAACATCGTCTCCACTCGTTGATTAATACGGTCGTATAGGATGTCTCTTGGCATGTCTAATCCAATAATGACTTCATTGTAAATCGGCGACAACGCCAAATTCCGGTCTCCTTTTTGCTGACCACTCATCAAAATTTCAACCGCCCGTATGACACGCCGCGTGTTGTTCGGGTGAATGTCTGACTGCGGATCCAACTTTAACAATTTGGCATACAGTTGTTCAGGACCCGTTTGTTCTAGTTCCTTGTTTAACTCATCTCGAAGTTGTTGGTCGACAGGCTGTTCTGAAAATCGGTAATCAAAGAGTACGGCCTGCACATACATCCCTGTTCCCCCGACAATAATCGGCAGCTTTCCACGCGAGCGAATTTCAGCAATTTTCTCCCGCACTAAGAATTGGTATTCTGCAACTGAAAAACTCTCGTCCGGCTCTTTAATATCCAGCAAGTGATGAGGAATTCCTGCCATTTCTTTAGGTAAAATTTTCGCTGTCCCAATCGTCATATCTCGGTAAATCTGCATCGAGTCCCCGTTGATAATTTCACCGTTTAACCGCTTAGCTAATTCAAGGCTCAGCGCAGTTTTCCCAGATGCCGTAGGTCCAACAATGGCCACCACATCAATCATTTCCGCACATCCAATCTCCGATTAACTCAAAATAATCTTTTCGATTAAGTTCGTTGAGCAATTCATGCCGACCTTGTTCTGCTAGGTAAACTTTAACGTTAGTCATCCCTGCTTTGTTGAATTGTTTGGCTGAACTGAAAACACCTTCACCGTTATTTCCGACAGGGTCCATCGCACCGCTAATAAACAAAACCGGCAAGTCTTTTCGAATTTTGGCGATTTCTTCAGACTTATTCAATGTTGCAAGCCCGGAAAATAAATCAATGTAAAACTGATTAGTTGATTCAAAACCACACCAAGGATCTGCTTCGTATTTCGCAACAGCCTCTTTATCTCGACTCAGCCAAGCGTAAGACGAACCTTCTTCTGCGAAAGGTTTATTAAAATTGCCAAAAGTCAATTTCCCAAGCGCTTTGCTAGGTTCTTGCTTTCCTTGTAATTTTGCCGATGCGACCGCTACAGCCATTCCGACTTTACCGGAAATGCCAGGATTTCCACTAGTACCGGATAATACGATACGACTGATTTCTTCACTGTGCAATTGCATGTAACGACGAGCCACAAAGGACCCCATACTATGACCGAATAGCAGCAATGGCAGATTTCCCGTTGCCTGCTGGATTTCAGCAATGACGGTATGCGCATCTTCCACTACTCGTTCAAAGCCGTTATCATCTGCAAAGTAACCTTGAATCCCGTTCTGTTCTGCCGTTTTCCCGTGTCCACGTTGATCATGTGCAGATACCACAAAGCCGCGAGACATTAAGTATTCCGCGAACTCTTCGTAGCGACCGATATGTTCAGCCATCCCGTGGATAATATGGATATGGCCAATCGGATTTGGTGGTTCGTAACGCGCATAAAAAAGTTCATGTCCATCAGAAGCATTCATGTAATTTTTGGTTACCTGCATCGTTTACACCCTTCCTCACTACACGTATTCTCTATTCATACCCGAAACGCTGGCAAATTAGACGCCAACTTTTAATTCATTACACGTTTGAACATTTTCTCCACATCGTATGTCCTGAAATGGATAATCACAGGACGACCGTGCGGACAAGTAAAGGGTTGTTCTGCTTGTTTCAAATCTACCAGTAACCGTTCCATATCGTGTTTCTGCAAAAAATGATTTGCTTTAATCGAGCGTTTGCAACTCATCATAATGGCTGCATCTTCCCGCAATTTCTTAATATCTACTTTTCGCTCGTTCAAAATTTGTTCGATCAAATCTTCAATAACTTCCTGTTCAAATCCTTTTGGAAACCAAGTGGGGTATTCCCGAACAATAAACGATGTATCGCCAAACACTTCTAAAAATACGCCACTATCAGCCAAAACAGCTAAATGGTCTTTCAACCTCAACGCTTCATCTCGACTGTAATGGAATGTTAACGGCAACAGTAAAGTTTGTCGTTCATTGCTGTCAATATCTCCTACTTTTTCACGAAAGTATTCGTATTTGATGCGTTCTTGTGCTGCATGCTGATCAATCAAATAAAAACCATCATGGCTTTGCGCCACAATATAAGTGCCATGAATTTGGCCCACCACTTCCAATTCGGGAAATTGAGGGCTTTCTTGTTGTTCCTCGTGTTCTGCTAATGGTGGCAATTCTTCAATAAATGGCGTTCCACCTTTAAGTGGCTCATCTTGTCGTTGAACAACTTCCGTTTCGTGTTCAACGGGTAGCTCTGACCATTCTTGTGCGGGTAACTGTTTTGTTTCTTGAACTGTAAACGAACTTTTCCAGAGATCTAATTGTTTAGTCGGCGCTTGTTTGACGGGTTTTGGTTGATCGATAATCGGTGCACGCACAACTGAACTAATCGTGCGTCGAATCGTTTCATGGATCAATTCCATCAATTCTTTTTCTTTACTCAAACGAATTTGTTGTTTTGATGGGTGGACATTGACATCTGTCAAATAAGGATCCCCTTCAATATTTAATACGACAATTGGCTGCCGCTCAAGCGGCAAGAACGTATGATACGCCTTATGAACCGTGTTGGCAATCGCATAATGTTTGACCCAGCGCCCGTTTACAAACAATGAAATATAGTTTTTATTGGCACGGGTGATTTCAGGAAGTGACGCATAGCCCGATACTTTATAGTCATGTGACTGTCCCTCGAACGGAATCATTTTCTTAGCAATCGCAACACCGTAAATGTCGGCTAATACGCGCTTGATTTCTCCACTGCCTGAGGTTTGCAGAATCACTCTGCCGTCATGCATCAGCTTAAAAGCAACACCTGGATAGCTCAGCGCAAAACGGTTCAACAAATCGATGGTATGACCCAATTCTGTCTGCAATGTTTTCATGTATTTTAGCCGTGCAGGTGTATTAAAAAACAATTGATCGATTTTCATATCCGTTCCTTTTCTAAGAGACCCCGCGCGTTGCTCGGTTAAACGTCCGCCTTCCATTTGCACAAAAGTTCCACTCGCACCATTTGATGTATGCAAAGTTACTTTCGAAACTGAAGCGATACTCGCTAGTGCCTCACCTCGAAACCCAAGTGTCCGAATCCGGAATAAATCATGCTCATTGGCAATTTTACTTGTGGCGTGTCTGGAAAATGACAACAATGCATCATCAGCATCCATACCTGCACCGTTATCAATAATTTGAATAGAGGTTAGCCCTGCTTCGATGAGTAACACTTCGATGGCTGTGCTTCCAGCATCGATGGCATTTTCCACTAATTCCTTAACGACCGAAGTCGGCCGTTCGACGACTTCACCCGCGGATATTTTATTGGATAGAGGTTCGTCCATCAATCGAATGATGCCCATTTTCTCACTCCTTAGCCGTTAACTTTTGTTGCAAATCGTTAAGCATCTGCAAAGCTTGAAGAGGTGTCATTGCGGATACTTGAACGTCCTTAATGGTCTGTAAAATTTCGTCTTTTTCTGTATCTGCATCATCAAAAAATGATAATTGCTCGATTGTTGTAGGCTGCTTCTTTTTATCTTCTTCAAAGGTTTTGAGCAATTCACGTGCACGGGCAAGAATGGGTTCTGGTAGATTCGCCAGTTCAGCAACATGAATCCCGTAACTCTTGTCTGCTGGCCCTTTTTTCACTTTATGAAGAAACACGACTTTACCCGATTGCTCCATTGCCGCGACATGGACATTATGAAGCTTGTCCAGCGAATTTTCCAATGCCGTCAACTCGTGGTAATGCGTAGAGAAAAGTGTATTGGCACCAATTTCTCTATGAATGTATTCAATCATCGACTGCGCTAATGCCATGCCATCGTATGTTGATGTACCGCGACCGATTTCATCAAACAGCAATAAGCTATTTTTTGTCGCATGTGTAATCGCATATTGCGACTCGAGCATTTCGACCATAAAAGTACTTTGGCCTGACACTAAGTCATCGGCTGCTCCAATACGCGTAAAAATTTGATCAACAATTGGCAAATTTGCAGATTCAGCAGGAACGTAACTGCCAATTTGCGCAAGCACAATCGTTAGCGCTACTTGTCGCATATACGTACTTTTCCCCGACATGTTGGGCCCTGTAATCAACAACATATTTTTATCTTCCGCAAGGACACAATCATTCGGTACATAATGTTGCTTATTGAGCATTTTTTCCACAACCGGGTGACGCCCTTCTATAATCGATATTTCTGTCGATTCATTAAATTCAGGTTTGACGAAACGGTATTTTTCTGCCACATTAGCAAAACTCAAAAAGACATCCAGTCCACTGAGAGAAGAAGCAAGTCGTTGAATACGTGAAATGTATTGTTTGACTTCCTCTCGAATCGCCACAAACAACTCATATTCAAGTGACAAACTTTCTTCTTCAGCCGTTAAGATTAACGCTTCTTTTTCTTTCAGTTCAGGAGTCGTATAACGTTCTGCGTTAGCGAGCGTTTGTTTGCGATCGTAGCGTTCTAAATCAGCTAAATGCATATTGGCTTTAGAAATTTCAATATAATAGCCGAAAATGCGGTTATAGCCAATTTTTAACGATTTAATGCCCGTTAATTTGCGTTCTCTTTGTTCAAGCGCGGCAATCCAATCTTTGCCGTTACGCGAAGCATCTCGGTATTCATCAAGCTGTTGATGAAAGCCGTCGCGTATAACGCCGCCTTCTTTTGAAGACAATGGGGGACTTTCGCTAATCGCTTGCAATAGTTCACAAACTTCTATGCAGCGGTCTAGTTTGCCACTAAAGTCCTGCAACGCTAAATTGCCGGAATTCGCTAATTCTTCAATGAGCACAGGAACTTTCTCAAGGGAACTTCTGAGCTGTGCTAAATCACGTCCACTGGCGCTACCAAAGGCAATTCGACCGGATAGGCGTTCCAGGTCATAAACTTCTTTTAATAGCCCCTGAAGCTCTACACGCACGAAATACTGGTCAATCAATGCCGCTACCATTTGCTGACGCTCTTCAATCATTCTTTTGTTTGCTAGTGGCTGATGCAACCACTGCTTTAGCTTTCGGCTCCCCATCGCCGTCATGGTTTCATCTAGGAGCCAAAGCAAGGTCCCTTTTGTTTCGCTGCCCCGAATCGATTGCAATAATTCCAAATTCCGCTTTGAATGAAAATCGATACTTAGTAATTGATTATTTTCTTTATAGGAAAACGCTTGGATGTGATCAAGTGATTGTTTTTGCGTGCGAGAAATGTATGTCAGTAACCGATGACTGCTCATCCGCAAATCTTCCGGACAGTCAGCGACTTGTTCTGGTGATAACGGATAGGCATTTTCCATCGTCTCAATGGATAATACCAGTCCTTGTTCTTCTTCAGTCAGCAACACGAATAATTGCTCTGAAACGACCAGCTCGCGAATATTCAAAGATTGCAATTCCTGCAACAAAGCTTTTTCCGTCCCCATTATGTACGTAGCTGTTGCTTCACCTGTGCTGATATCGACATAGGACAAACCAAATCCATCAGCAAGTTCGTCAGCTGCAGCTAAAAAGACGTTCGATTTAGAGTCAACGCTTTTTCCTTCTGTATGAGTACCCGGTGTAATTAACCGGACAACTTCACGCTTCACAACACCTTTTGTTAGTTTTGGATCTTCTACTTGTTCACAGATGGCCACTTTATGACCTTTTAAAATCAATTGGTCGATATAGTTTTTTGCTGCATGATGAGGAACCCCGCACATTGGAATTCGGTCATCCCCAGTTCCACCACGGCTAGTTAAGGTAATTTCTAGTATTTGCGACGCTTTAATCGCGTCATCGTAGAACAACTCATAAAAATCGCCCAAACGGAAAAATAAAAAAGCATCCAAGTATTCAGATTTCACTTGAAAATATTGTTGCATCATTGGTGTCGGTGCCATATTAAAACCTCTTTCAAATCGATTGTCGTTTTTCTATTATACCAAAAATACAGCTGGAAAAGAAAAAACTGAAAGAGCTTTGGCTCTTTCAGTTTACTTCTGTTTACCTACGTTTTAATTCGGGCTTGCATTTAGCTCTATCGGTCGGAATGTTTTATGCCGTCGGGACTAAACGGTCGTTTATGCTTTTCTTGTTACCCGCAGCTTCCTGGTTTGTCGTTGCGGACTTTTGATCCGGTTTCGCCGCGCAGCAAGTCGCCGCCTGTTTCAGTAATGATGTTATTTGTTACTTGGTTGGCAATGGCTGTTGAAACCATCTGCAATAAAGAATTGACGTCGCTCTGTGATTGTTTGAATTCTTGAACAATCGGCACAGCGTCGATTTCTTCTTCAATTTTCGTGATTTTTCCTTCGATCAATGTCAACGCGCGCTCTTTACCATACGCCTGGAAATTGACTGCTTGTTTCTGCAAACTTTTCAGGCTGGCAATTTTTTCACGAATTTGCTGGTTTTCATTAATTTGTGCTTCTGCACGTTTAAAGAAATCCACTTCTTCTGTTGCCGCAATCATATCTGCTACTTCGCGCGCTTTTGCGACGATTTCTTGTTTTGTATACGTCATTTTAAGACACCCATTTCCTGGTCTGACACGACTTCTATACTGTCATCGCTCAACGACCATGTTTTAGTTTCAGTCAGTCACTTTATTTTTTAGGCACAAAACCTACCTCGACGTCTAAATACATCGAACCGGATTTTTCCCTTTTGCGAGCAGTTTAATCGATTTAAAGAATTTGCAACAGATTTCATAACGAAACTTGTTTTAAACGCTACCTCATTATACTGAAAACCAGGCACGTACTTCAAGGTGTCTGCTTGAATTGTCGGAGTTTCGTCAAGAAGTTGAAGGTTTAGCCTTGGAATGGATAATCTTCATTGATATATATGCGTTCAAAACTAATCGCTTTCCCTGTTTGGTCGTCAACTTCAGTGAAAAAGCCACTGACTACTGAACGTCCACGCTTTGGTACTTCGAAACGTGTTGGCATATTGGTCTTGAAACGATAAAGTACAGCTTCTTTATTCATTCCCAAAATTTCATCATACGGTCCTGTCATCCCCACATCTGAGATATAGGCAGTACCGTTTGGCAAAATGCGTGCATCGGCAGTTTGAACATGGGTATGCGTCCCAACAACAACTGAAGCGCGGCCATCTAAATGCCAACCCATCGCGATTTTTTCACTTGTTGCTTCAGCGTGAAAATCTACAAATACGAGCGGTGAAATGGCTTTAGCTTCAGCCATTAGCTCATCCACTTTTTGAAATGGATCTTCATGCGGCGGCAAGAACACACGACCATGCAAATTGATGACCGATAAAGTTTGGCCATTTTTTGTAACAGTCGCCATGCCACGTCCCGGTGCTTCGTCTGAGAAGTTAGCTGGACGGATCAAGTAATCGACTTCATCAATAAAATCAAAAATTTCTTTTTGATCCCATGTATGATTGCCCATGGTTACCATATCTACTCCCATAAACAAAAGATCCTGGTAAATAGCCTTGGTAATGCCGCGTCCTGCTGCTGCGTTCTCGCCATTCGCAATGATAACGTCTGGTGAATACTTTCTTTTCAGTCTCGGTAAATACGATTCAAGTGCATCTCTTCCAATGGATCCAACAATATCTCCAATAAATAAAATTTTCACAAACTCACCTTTTTCCATAAGAAAAAGGCTTCTTTGAATAGACATTCATCGAAGCCTCACCCTTATTATTTTGCGTATTCAACTGCTCTTGTTTCTCTAATAACCGTTACTTTGATGTGACCTGGATAGTCTAACTCTTCTTCAATCCGTTTCCGAATGTCACGAGCAAGACGATGTGCCGTCATGTCATCAATTTGTTCCGGACGAACCATGATGCGAATTTCACGTCCTGCTTGAATCGCGAATGATTTCTCCACGCCTTCATACGACTCGGAAATTTCTTCAAGTTTTTCTAGGCGACGAATGTAGTTTTCCAATGTTTCACTTCTTGCACCTGGACGAGCGGCAGACAATGCATCTGCTGCTGCGACGATGACCGAAATGATGGAAGTCGCTTCTGTGTCACCGTGATGGGAAGCAATACTGTTAATCACTACAGGATGCTCTTTGTACTTCGTTCCAAGTTCTACACCGATTTCAACGTGGCTACCTTCTACTTCATGATCGATGGCTTTACCAATGTCATGTAGAAGTCCAGCACGACGAGCGAGGGTAACATCTTCTCCAAGTTCAGCTGCCATTAAGCCTGACAAGAATGCTACTTCCACAGAGTGCTTCAGCACATTTTGTCCATAACTTGTACGGTAGCGAAGGCGTCCAAGAATTTTGATCAAGTCAGGATGCAAGTTGTGCACGCCTACGTCAAATGTCGTTTGTTCACCAATTTCACGAATTTGCTCATCCACTTCACGTCTTGACTTCTCAACCATTTCTTCGATACGCGCCGGATGGATACGGCCATCTGATACCAGTTTTTCTAGAGCCAATCGCGCCGTTTCACGGCGAATTGGATCAAATCCTGATAGAATAACCGCTTCTGGTGTATCATCGATGATTAAATCGATTCCCGTAAGAGTTTCAAGCGTACGGATGTTACGTCCTTCACGCCCAATGATACGCCCTTTCATCTCGTCGTTTGGCAAGTTCACTACTGAGACAGTCGTTTCTGCTACATGGTCTGCTGCAAAACGCTGCATCGCCAAGGACAAAATGTTTTTTGCTTTTTTGTCTGATTCTTCTTTGGCGCGAGCTTCGGCTTCTTTCATCATTACCGCAATATCTGTTGAAAGTTCTTTTTCAACATCCTGTAAGATGATCGACTTGGCTTCTTCGCGTGTCAAAGAGGAAATACGTTCCATTTCAACTTGCTGCTGATGAACTAACTCTTCAGCTTTGCTCTCCATCTGTTCAATATGCTGTTGTTTTTCTACGAGTGCTTCATCTTTACGCTCTAGACTCGCTTCTCTTTTGTTTAATGCATCATCTTTGCGATCTAAATTTTCTTCTCTCTGCAACAACCGATTTTCTTGTTTTTGAAGTTCAGATCGGCGTTCCCGAATATCAGATTCTGTTTCAGTACGCAATTTGTGATTTTCGTCTTTTGCTTCCAAAAGGGCTTCTTTTTTCTGCGCTTCGGCTTCTCTCTTTGCATCTTCGATGATCTGCTCTGCAGAGTTTCTCGCACCTGCCATTTTGGACTCATTTGATTTTTTCATTACAAAATAACCAACAACTACACCGACGATGATACCAAGCAAAGCGAAGATGATCGCGTTATCCATTCGGACACCTCCTCTTGCTATTAATTTTTTTCGTTTTAAAGAATAATAATGAAACTTTTCTTATCACTGCAACAATTTAAAAATTAGTAAATTATACAATTTTAATTGTATAGCTGGACTTATGTCGTGTCAACCCAGGAAAAGCGGAAGCGGTCGTTCAGCTCTGACAGGCAAGTGATGGCTCAAAGGTAGTTTGGGCCATCACTTTGCGACGAAGCACAAGAGGCTGCAGGAGCAGTTTAGGTTTAAGCTGCCCAATTTTTGTATAACCTTAAGTAGCTTACGAACCGAAGAGTTGGTCGATGGAGCTACACAATAGAAAAGCCGCCAAGCATAGCTTGCGGCTTTTTCTTTCTTATTCTACTTGCCTGATGAGTCGTCTTCATCCATCAACAAGTTAAAATCTTCTGCTGTATCTTTGTTTCCAGCAATTGTATAAGTTGCTGCTTCCATTCCAGAAGATTCACGAATTTTATTAGAAATTTCATTGCGAATTTCTGGATTTTTAAGCAAGAATTGCTTAACATTTTCACGACCTTGACCGATTCTTTCTTCATTATAAGAATACCATGAACCGCTCTTTTGAATAATTTCCATGTCAGAACCGATATCGACAATTTCACCTTCTCGTGAAATTCCTTTTCCGTACATAATATCAACCTCAGCTGTACGGAACGGTGGAGCTACTTTGTTTTTTACTACTTTTATTTTTGTTCTGTTACCGATAATTTCAGTTCCCGATTTCAATGCTTCTGCACGACGGACTTCTAGACGGACAGATGAATAGAATTTCAACGCACGACCACCAGGAGTGGTTTCTGGGTTACCGAACATCACACCAATTTTTTCGCGAATTTGGTTAATGAAAATAACGATTGTATTTGATTTGTTGATGACACCAGACAATTTACGAAGAGCTTGAGACATTAAACGTGCCTGTAACCCCATATGAGAATCGCCCATTTCGCCTTCAATTTCAGCTTTTGGTACTAATGCTGCTACTGAATCGACAACGACGATATCAACTGCTCCACTTCGAACAAGTGCTTCGGCAATTTCAAGTGCTTGCTCGCCAGTATCCGGTTGAGAAAGCAATAATTCATCAATGTTAACACCTAAATTTTTTGCGTAAACAGGATCTAATGCATGCTCTGCATCAATAAATGCTGCTGTTCCGCCTGTCGCTTGAACTTCGGCAATAGCATGAAGAGAAACTGTTGTTTTACCTGAACTTTCCGGGCCGTATATTTCAATGACACGCCCACGTGGATATCCGCCTATTCCTAACGCTGTATCCAATGCCAAAGAACCACTTGAAACGGATGATATATTACGGTCGGTTTTTTCTCCTAATTTCATGACAGAACCTTTACCGAATTGCTTTTCTATTTGTTTTAACGCCATATCTAATGCTGCTTTACGATCGCTCAAAAGAAATCCTCCTCTAAATGAAAACCTATTTTCTATCTGTCTCTATTATACTAGCTTATTGAGAAATACACAAGAAAAAAGCGAACGTTTATTCGTGTTTGTTTTTCAGAATTTTATTTTTAAATGTCTTATATAGAGCATTTCCCATTTTTGACTAGAAAAAAACACGCAAAATTAAATTTTGCGTGCGTCTTCTTCAGTTAATATACGAATTACATAATGGAGTGCCAATTTAACAGCCCGCAAACGATTGGTATTGCGCATACCGGACAACTGAAGACGGTATGACTGAGAACCTTGTTTAGTGGCAATGCCTATCCATACAGTACCTGCTGGCTGATCCCCGTGTGCATCTGGTCCTGCTGCACCAGTCAGTGAAACGCTAATATCCGTTTTGAATTTTTCTCGTACAGCTTCTGCCATAGCCAATGCCGTTTGTTCACTAACGACTCCATATTCAGCAAGCAATTCAGCTGACAGTCCAAGCTGGTGAACTTTCATTTCTTCATTATAGGTAATAACGCCGCCGGATAGCACTGCACTCGCACCTGGTACTGAAGCCAATTCAGACTGGAAGAGCCCAGCAGTTAAACTTTCTGCTGCTGAAATTGTCTTCCCTTGTTCAGTTAGTAGCTCGATTGCTTTGGAAGCTAGCGAATCGTTATCGTAGCCATAAAGGTAATCGCCCACTACATCTAAAATTTCATCTCTAGCGCCATTGATCAATTGCCAAGCTTCTTCTGTCGTATTGGTCTTAGCTGTAATGCGCAGCGTTACTTCTCCATCTGCTGCCAATGGTGCGATCGTTGGGTTTGTTTGCTTATCAAGAATAGAATGCAATCGATCTTCTAGTTCAGCTTCACCGATGCCGTAAAAACGCAATACATGCGATAAAATGACATCTGCTTTGTTCAATAAATGCGCGAGCTTTGGCTTTGCTTCGAATTGGAACATGGGCTCCATCTCTTTTGGTGGACCAGGCAATAAGATATAAACACGGTCTTCTTTTTTGTACATCATACCTGGTGCCATTCCATTATAATTGACGAGAACTTCACTATCTTTTAAAACCAATGCTTGTTTTTTATTGTTTTCGGTCATTGGACGCCCTGCACGTTCAAAAAAAGCAACGATTGAGTCGAGAGCTTCTCCATTCATTTCGAGCGTTGTGTCTAGGTGTTTAGCGATAGACTCTTTTGTCAAATCGTCTTTAGTTGGACCAAGCCCACCTGTGAATAAAATAAGGTCGGCGCGGTTTTCCGCTATAGTAATGGCATCTTCCAAACGAGCGGCATTGTCGCCGACTACCGTGTGGTAATACACATTAATACCGAGTTCTGCTAAATGATTGGATAGAAAACGAGCATTTGTATTGGTGATTTGACCTAATAACAATTCTGAACCGACAGCAATAATTTCTGCGTTCATCTATTCAATCCCCTTTGGATTCATTTATTTTGAAGTCATTAAGGCGCGGCGGTTGGCGTAAAAATAATCCCATCCAGACCAAACTGTGAAAATCAATGCGATATAAAGCATGATTTGACCGAATGGCAAGCCGACTAAAACAAAAATCGTATCATGTAACAACAAAGCAGAAATTGCTAAAATTTGAGCTGTGGTTTTGATTTTTCCTAAACCGCCAGCTGCGACAACTTCACCTTCGCCTGCCAATACTAAACGTAATCCTGTAACGGCAAATTCACGGCTAATGATAATAATCACAATCCATGAAGCTGCAAATCCAAGTTCAACTAAAATAATCAAAGCAGCTGAAACTAACAGTTTATCAGCTAAAGGATCTAAAAATTTGCCGAAAGTTGTGACTAGGTTATATTTACGCGCATAAAAGCCATCCACCCAATCGGTTAACGATGCAAAGATAAAAATAAGTCCTCCGACAAAATGAGTAACGGGCATTTCAGCTCCAAAAAGTGTCATTGTGCCCCAATCAAAACCGGCCAACATAACCACCATGAAGACAGGAATCAATAAAATCCTCGAGATGGTAATTTGATTTGGTATGTTCATTAGTGTTTCTCCTCTCGAACTTTCGTAAAAAATAGCCACTCTAAAGATGGCTATTCGGCGTCTGTAAATTGAATAACGATATTTTGGGTTTGTAGTTGCTGCTTGTACTCAATCTCTTCACCATTCAACAGCAATGTAATATTCGAATAGTCACCTAAGCGTAACCGAACAACATCCACTTCCGACAAATCGATTGCTTCTGTTTCACCAGATTGCATCACTCGTGCTCTCGAACTTAATTCTTTCTGGTTTTGATCAGTGGCCGTAACCCAAGATGGTCCATCAGCCACTATTTCTAACTGAGGATTTGACGGACCCTGCCATGAGTATGTGGTTGTATCTCCCTCAATTTCTCCACTAGAAAGAACCGCTTTCGACACTTCAGGCTCTTTTTCTTCTTTTTCTGCAGTCGCCTTTTCTGTTTCTTCTGGTACAGGAGCCACAGATTCTTCATAGGGAACACCGACATCGCTCTCTGTCGGTATATTTGTTGAATCGCTATTTGTCGAAGCACTATAAAAATACCAGACGACGGCAAGAATCAAAACAATAAACAGCGCAACAAGAACTTTAGGAATAATTTCAGCATACGCTTCACTCGGAGCTGTCCGCGTAATTGCGCGCCTCCTAGAAGTAAAGGTATCAGGCATTTCTTTTGGAGCAACAGGTTCATTTGCAGACAGTTCCTCTTTATGCTGTTCAAGCAGTTCTTCTCCACTTAGCCCGACTGCTGCCGCGTACTGCTTGATAAAAGCACGTACATAAAACGTACCCGGCATCATGCTGTGATTCCCATCTTCTATGCCCGCCAAGTAACGCTTTTGTATCTTGGTCAAGTCCTGTAAATCTTCTAAACTAAACCCTTTGGCGATTCTGGCTTGTTTCAGCCGAGTACCCAAGTCACTCAAAACAATCACCTACCTACTTAAAAGTTGAATCCATCGCCAAACATATTTCCTTGTGATTTCTCATCCATGAACGTATTTTTCTCCAATACTTCATACGTAATTTTTTCTTCCGGATGGTGACGTAGTTCAATAATATAATCAAAATCATCAATGCTATATTCTGATTGCTCGACAAACTTATCCGGATGCTCTACTACTTTAATCGTTGGCATACGCATCATTTCCCGAACCAATTGCATATGACGTTCATCAGCTGAGCGGCGTGTAACAATACCGTCTAAGATGAAGATGTTGTTGTCGTTATGCTCATCACCCATCAACTGATTTCGAACCGTTTGCTTAATCATGGTAGAAGATAAGAAAATCCATTTTTTATTGGCGCTAACGCTTGCAGCCACGATTGACTCCGTTTTCCCCACACGAGGCATGCCTCTGAGTCCAACTAATTTGTGACCTTCTTGCTTAAAAATTTCTGCCATAAAATCCACCAGCAATCCTAATTCGTCACGCACAAAGCGAAACGTTTTACGATCGTCAGCATCTCGCTGAATATATCTGCCGTGTCGCACCGCCAATATATCGCGTAGCTTCGGTTCACGGAACTTTGTTACAGCAATCGTATCGATAGTTGATAAAATTTGTTCAAAGCGCTCTAACTGTACGTCATGTTCTGCACGTAACAGCATGCCGCGACGACCTTGATCTACACCATTTATCGTCACGATATTTACCCGCAACATTCCCAGTAGAGAAGCGATATCGCCAAGCAGACCGGGACGGTTAACTTGGATTTCATATTCAAAATACCATTCTTTCATGCACTATCCGTCCTTTCTCCATATAGAACTTCCTAAAAGCTATACGCGTTAAATTTCTGCTCTCTAGCGAAAAGTATACTGCAATAGATAGAGTGTTTGGCCAACGTAGGTTGAACGAATGATTTTCACTTGTTGATGTTTCGCAAAACAGCTGTGCTTTCGGGATCAGAGGATATGGGACATGCAACTGGCATGACAGAACGTCGCGGTGCCAGTTGCCAAGGGCTCGCGCCATATCTTTTAGACAACAACGAAAAAAATTACTCCCTTCTTACTTAACGAGTTACTTAGCACTGGCACGTCCACGTGCCAGTGCTAAGTAAGAAGCTATGCCCAAAGCGGCCGAAGCGGTGTAAAAAAGTCGACTTTTTTCATTCAACACCTATAGTTGAAAACCACTTTCTTACGTTTGACATCCTCAGTTAATATACTAGCTGAATTGTCTTTAACAAAAAAGAGCATATAGTTACGGAAAAGCCTGAAAAGGCCATTATATTAACCAGCCACCATTCACTCGCAACGTTTGACCTGTCATATAATCCGCTTTCCCATTAACTAAAAAATCTACCGCATTCGCTATGTCCTGCGGAGCACCGAGACCAAGTGGAATCTCTTCCTCAATTTCTCGCAACTCTTCTACAGAAAATACAGCATTCATTTTCGTCTGGATAAATCCAGGTGACACGGCATTAACACGTGTTCCTGATGGTGCCATTTCTTTGGCATACGCTTTCACAAAGGAGAGTTGCGCACCTTTTACAGATGAATACATGGTTTCCATGGAAGCACCTACCTCCCCCCAAATGGAAGCAATAAAGACCACGTAAGATCGATCGTAGCGATGAAAAAATGAAGAAATTGAACGAATCGCTGCGATTGGATTTTTCACATGGACTTGCCATAGTGAATTCATGTCTTGGTCCGAAGTATCAATCAACATCTTCATCAGCGATTGACCGCTCGCAACAATAACACACGACGCATCAAAGACGTTGTCAGTAAGCTGCTGCGCACCTTCTTCACTAGCAAAGTCAGCCTGCACTGTTATAAATTCCTGCGCAGGGTAACGTGTTGCCAAGTGCTGGGCGAGTGGAGCTGTCGAATTGGTATTCCAGTGTAAGTATAAAGACCAACCACTCTCTGCCAACTGCTGCGCAATGCTTTCACCAATTTCACCAGATGCCCCTAACAGCACAGCAAACTTTTTCACTCTGCATCCTTTTTCGAAGGCATAATCGTGAAAACAGAATGCTGAGACTCGTGGCTAACCAAAGCAAATGCCTGTTGAAGATCAGCAACTTCTAACTCTTCAAGTACAGGAACTACATCAAACAAATTCATTTCATTAAATGCATAATTCGTGAATTGATTCGCAATGTATTCTGGTGAGTTTAATGCTCTTAAGAAAAAGCCGATTTTTTTGCGGCGAACACGATCCAGATCATCTTGTCCAAAAGGCCATTTTTCAACAGCATTTTGAAGCGTGTGTTTAACTTCTTTAATGAACGTTTCGGGTTTATGAGTGTCGGAACCAATCAAAGCATAGCCAAAGCCACTTTCTAACGAATAATCAAACGAATACGATTCATCGATCCAATCATTTTCGTACGCTTCGTGATAAAAATCCGATGTGCGTCCAAACAACAATTCATACGCAAGTTGAGCAGCTAGTTCGTGCTTCAACATCTCAGGTCCAATCATATCGAGTTTCTCCGGCTTCAAACCATAGAAAACTTTTGGCTTCTGAACGCTCATTTCTAACACGCGTTCTTTAATCGCTACTTCTTTTGGCTCTTGTGGATACATACGTTCGATTTCAGTTGGTTCTGCAAACGTTTTTTGTGCTTGGTCTTCTTTTACTAAAGTCATCATTTGTTCCGCATCCACATTTCCAACGATAAATAAAATCATATTTGATGGATGGTAAAACGTGTTGTAGCATGTATACAAATGTTCTGCTGTGATGTCTTGAATCGATTCCACTGTTCCTGCAATGTCAATTTTAACCGGATGGTTTTTATACAAGTTTTCGATAATCCCAAAATACAAGCGCCAATCCGGCTGATCGTCGTACATTGTGATTTCTTGTGCAATAATGCCTTTTTCTTTTTCTACCGTTTTTTCTGTAAAGTACGGGCTTTGCACAAAATCCAATAACGTTTTTACGTTTTTGTCAATTTCACCTGTTGCGGAGAATAAATAAGCCGTGCGCGTAAACGACGTAAAGGCGTTTGCTGAAGCGCCTTGTTTGCTAAACTCTTGGAACACGTCTCCTGCTTCTTTTTCGAACATTTTATGTTCTAAAAAGTGCGCGATGCCATCTGGTACTTTAATAGCTTTCGTCTCACCTTGAGGTACAAAATGATTATCAATTGAACCATATTTTGTAGTGAATGTAGCAAACGTTTTCGAAAATCCTTTTTTCGGCAAAATATAAACGGTTAAACCGTTATCGAGCGTTTCATGAAAAAGTGTTTCACCTAGTTGATCAAATTCAACTTTATGCATTTGTGTCATCCTCCTTACCAGATAGGAAGTAAGTCATTTCTAAAGACAATTCCTCAGCGACTTCTGCAATATCTTCTTTCGTTACGTTTTTCCATTTATTAATCATGTATTCAGGTTCGAAAGACTCTGTCAATTCCATATACTGATCGTATATTTCAATTTGTCCACGTGCAGAATCTAGTGCTTCTTTTAATTGATTGATGAGCAGCGCTTTTGTCTGATCAAGTTCAACATCTGAAATATTGCCTTTTTTGACTTCTTCTAATTGTTCCAAAACCAAGTTCACAGCTTTTTCTTCTAATTTGGAATCAATGCCTGCTAAAACGAACATCAACCCAAATTGTGAAGCAAAAGAACTGGATACGTAATACGCCATACTTTCTTTTTCACGAATATTTACAAATAGCTTTGAGTGCGCATAGCCACCAAAAACACCGTTCATCAATTGCATAACCGGGAATTTTTCGTGACGGAATGTAATTGGTGTAAAGAATGCCATATGCAGTTTGCCTTGCTTCATGTCTTCGTGTTCAAGGACACGTGACTGCTCAGGCTTAACCAATTCCATTGGAGCCACAGCAATTGCTTTTTCACGATCTTTAAAATGGAAAAACTCACGGATGTATGACGCGATCATTTCCGGCTTTACATCGCCTACTGCATAAATTTCAATTTCATTTTGAGTGAGCATTTCTTGGTATTCAGCAACTAATTGCTCGTTCGTAACCGCTTCTACTGCTTGAATCGTGCCGTTTGATGTAATCGAAGCAGGGTGGTTCGGCAAAGCGAGCTCCATCATGCGCTGCTGTGCATAGCGTGTCTTGTCATCAAACACCGATTCAATGCGTTGAACAATCGAATGTTTTTCCCGTATAAAAATAGACTCTTTAAATAAATCATTTTCAACATTAGGTTTGAATAGAACGATATACATCAAGTTCAGTACTTTCTCAAGTACACCTTTTTCAGAAAGGTATTGATCATTAACCGTTTCAACATTCAAGGTCACAACATGTTCGTTGCCTCGTTTTGAGGAGTCTATGTAAAGAGAAGTTCCGTAAAGATCATCCAATACCATACGAAGTGCAGTGTGCGAAGGATAAACCTCGTTACTATGCTGCAAAACGTTTGCCAAAATCGAGCGGGCAGACGCTTTTTCCTCCGTTAGTTTATCTTTAAATTTGATTGAAAAATTTATCGTTTTAAACTGTGTCGTTTCATTAACGTGTACATTCACGCCTTTAGCGATATTAATGGTTTCAAACATGTAGAATCCCCTCTCGTCGTTCATATCTTAACTATACCGAACTTTTTCCGTTAATTGCAAATAAAGAAAAGCGCAGGTACTAAATACTAACCGTATTTATGTGCATAAAAAAAGAGCCATCGCAACTGACGGCTCTTTTGAAAGTCTTATCGTTGTCCTTTAATGTAAGGTTTACCATTGGCTAACGGTGCATTGGCACGGCCAATAAAGCCAGCTAACGCGATAATTGTTAAGACATACGGCAAGATTAACAAGAAGACGTTTGGAATTTCTGAAATATACGGAATGCGCGAACCGACAATACTTAACGATTGAGCAAACCCAAAGAACAAAGCAGCTCCCATAGCCCCAAGTGGATGCCATTTCCCAAAAATCATCGCAGCTAACGCCATAAATCCTTGTCCGTTAATCGTTGCATGTCCAAAATCATTTGTAATGGTTTGCGAATAAATGGCACCACCGATACCTGCTAAAGCCCCGGAAATCATAACGGCAACATAACGCATTCTCGTAACATTAATGCCCATCGTGTCTGCGGCCATTGGATGTTCTCCAACTGCGCGAAGACGCAAGCCAAAAGGTGTTTTGTAAATAACAAACCATGCAACAAACGCTACTGCAATCGCAAAGAATGAGGTATTATATACCGATTTAAATAACAAAGGTCCAATGACTGGAATATCTGATAAAAAAGGTACGTTGTAACGCGAGAAACGTTCTGTGATGAAATCGGTTTGACCTTTTCCAAAAATACTTTTCACTAAGTAAATTGATAATGCTGCTGCTAACAAGTTAATGGCAACCCCAGAGACTACTTGGTCTGCGCGGAACGAAATCGATGCAACCGCGTGCAAGAGCGATAACAGCAACGCCGCTAACATAGCCGCGACCAACGCAAGCCACGGTGTCGCTCCGCCAAATGTATCAGCAAACAATAAGTTAAACAGGATCCCGACAAATGCGCCGATGACCATCAATCCTTCGAGACCGATGTTCACGACTCCAGATTTTTCCGAAAAGACTCCGCCTATCGCCACTAAAATAAGTGGCGCAGCATAGAAAATCGCTGAAGGAACGATGAAATATAGAACGTCAAGGAAACTCATATTACTTCGCCTCCTTCTTCTTAGCTGCTGCACGGAGCAACAGCAAACGAATAATGTAACCAGATGCTACAAAGAAGATAATCACTGCAATAACAATTTCTACAATTTCAATTGGAATACCGGCCGCATTTGGCATATTTAACGCTCCGTATTTTAGCGAGCCAAACAACGTAGCACCAAATACCACACCAAGTGGTGTATTCAAACCAAGTAATGCTACTGCAATCCCGTCAAAGCCGATGCCAGTAAAGCCACCTTTAGAGGATACATACTCAAATGTTCCAAGAGCTTCCATAGCACCTGCAAGTCCAGCAAATGCCCCAGAAATAACCATGGCCAAAATGATGTTTTTATTGACATTCATCCCTGCATATTGAGAAGCGTTTTGGTTAAAACCAACTGCTTTTAGTTCAAAGCCCAGTGTAGTTTTTTCTAAAATAAACCACATGACACCCACCATCGCCAAGGCAATAATGATTCCGTAATGTAAACGAGAGAAATCCGTCAGTTCTTCTAAAAAATCAGAACGTAAAGAAGCACTTGCAAAAATATTTTCCGTACGGTCACCACCATCAGAAACTGTACGAATTAATGCATTGGATACGTGTAAAGCAATATAGTTCATCATAATTGTGACGATTACTTCATGAACATGGAATTTTGCTTTTAACAGTCCCGGTACAAATCCCCATAATGCGCCAGCTACCGCTGCAGCTAAAATGGCTAGAGGCAAATGAATAATTTTTGGCAATTCTACTGCTACGCCTACATATGCTGCTGCAAACCAGCCAACAATCAATTGTCCTTCAACACCAATGTTAAAAAGCCCTGAACGAAACGCAAATGCTACCGCAAGACCTGCTAGTAGATAAGGAGTGATTTGTCGAACCGTTTCACCTATTGTATACAAGTCTCCAAAAATCCCGTTCCACAGAGCAGCATAGCCTTCAAGTGGATCGTAACCACTTACTAGCATAATCACCGCTCCGACCAAGAGGCCTAAAATAACGGAAATGACGGGGACCAGAATATTCGTCGCTCTATTCGACATGCTGATTCTCACCTTTCTTCGTCAAATCCTGTTGCTTTTTATCGACTGTATGACCCGCCATTAACAAGCCTAGTTCTTGCTCAGTAGTACTTTCTGGTATTACAATATCCACGATTTCACCGTCGTGAATAACCGCAATACGATCTGAAACGTTCATCACTTCATCCAACTCGAACGAAATCAACAAAACTGCCTTACCGTTATCCCGTTGTTCAATCAAACGACTATGAATAAATTCAATTGCACCTACGTCCAATCCCCTGGTCGGTAATGCCGCAATCAGTAAATCAGGGTCACGATCAACTTCTCGGCCAATAATAGCTTTTTGTTGATTTCCTCCGGATAAGGATCTTGCCAATTCCGACGGCCCTTGAGTGCGGACATCAAAATCTTTTATAATTTGCAAGGCTTTTTCATTAATCTTGTCGTAGTCAATAATGCCCGACTTGGAAATTGGTTTTTTATAATAGGTTTGAAGTGCAATATTATGCCCTATCGGAAAATCCAATATGAGTCCGTGCTTATGGCGATCTTGAGGAATATGTCCAACGCCCGATTCTGTTACTTTTCGCGGTTTCATATTGGTAACATCTTTGTCATTGAGAGAAATCGTCCCGCTTTTCACTTTACGAAGACCCGTAATTGCCTCGATCAGTTCAGATTGTCCGTTGCCATCAATTCCGGCAATCCCCATAATTTCACCTTTGCGAACGTTCAGATTCAAACTTTTAACTTTATCAATTCCGCGGTAATCTTGAACAACTAAATTTTTAATATCCAAAATTTCTTCACCCGGGAAAGCTTCTCCTTTTACCGTGGTAAATTCCACTGCGCGACCGACCATTAATGAGGCAAGGTCGTTCGGATTGGTTTCTGATGTAGTAACTGTGCCAATTCCCTTACCTTTTCGAATAACTGTTACGCGATCAGAAACATCCATAATTTCTTTTAGTTTATGCGTAATCAAAATAATCGACTTGCCCTCAGCTACTAATCGTTTCATAATTTGAATCAATTCAAGAATTTCCTGAGGTGTTAATGAAGCTGTTGGCTCATCAAAAATCAAAATCTCGGCTCCACGATAAAGCGTTTTCAGTATTTCTACACGTTGCTGCATTCCCACCGATATGTCTTCAATGATAGCGTTTGGATCTACATTCAAACTGTATTGCTCTGATAAGGCTTGAACTTTTTTAGCGGCGTCTTTTTTATTGGTAATTCCGTATTTAGTTGGTTCGCTTCCCAAAATAATGTTTTCGGTAACAGAAAAATTTTCGACTAGCATAAAATGCTGGTGGACCATGCCAATTCCGAGATCGTTAGCTATATTCGGATTAGAAATATCGACTTTTTTACCATGAACCCGAATTTCTCCACCTTCTGGCTGATACAGACCGAATAAGACGTTCATCAAAGTCGATTTACCCGCACCATTTTCTCCTAATAATGCATGAATTTCTCCCTTTTCCAGTTGCAGCGTAATGTTGTCATTGGCGACAAATGTACCGAACTCTTTACGGATATTCAGCATTTCGATTACATATTCCACTGTTGTCACTCCCTCAAAATCGCTGACTTCTTTTAAATTCATTAATTAATTAATACATGAAAGGCTTCTGTTGCAAAAAGCCTTTCATCTATTAATTTCTAGCTTGTAGACAAAAAAAATCATAAAGACCGGTCAAACCGGTCTTTATGATGACCGTGCTACAAAATAGCTATTACTTTACTGTTTCTGGAACTTCAATGTCACCATCGATTACTTGTTTTTGGAATTCTTCAATTTTCTTCATTACATCTTCAGGGATTGCTCCACGTGAATCAGCAAGACCTACACCTTCATCAGCTAAACCATAAGTAACTGTTTCGCCACCTGGGAATTCGCCTGCCATCGCTTGTTCAGAAATGTTGATAACGGCTGTATCCACACGTTTTAATACCGAAGTTAAAGTAACGTTAGCGTCACCAGTTTGACCTTCATCGTATTGGTCAGCATCTACGCCAATAACCCAAATATTGTCATCAGGATTTGCTTCTTTACGTTCTTTTGCTTCAGTGAATACGCCATTTCCTGTACCGCCAGCTGCGTGGAAAATGATATCTGCACCAGCAGAGTACATACGGTTAGCAGTTGTTTTACCTAATTCCGCTTTATCAAAAGCTCCTGTGTATTGAACATCGACTTTAATTGAATCGTCTACTGCTGCAACGCCTTCAAGGAATCCTGCTTCAAAACGCTCGATTACTGGAATTTCCATTCCACCGACAAAACCGATTTTTTTCGTTTCTGACATTAGAGCTGCTGCTACACCCGCAAGGAATGCGCCTTCTTGTTCTTTAAACAAGACACTTGCAACGTTTGGAGCGTCTACTACTGCATCAACGATTGCAATTTGAGCTTCTGGCTGCTGTTCAGCAATTTCTTTTACAGCACCTTCCATTAGGAAACCAATACCGTACACGACGTCAAAATCACGACGGATTAAGTTGTTCAAGTTGGTGTTGTAATCTGCATCAGATGCAGATTGAAGATAGTCAAAACCGCCATCGCCTTTTTTAAGACCATTTTCTTCGCCAAATTGTTGTAGCCCTTCCCAAGCAGATTGGTTAAAGGATTTATCATCTACTCCACCAACATCTGTAACCATCGCTACTGAGAAATCAGCTGTTTCTTCTCCGCCTTTTCCTTCATCAGTCTTGTCAGTTGTTGTGTCTTCGTCGCTTCCGCAAGCAGCTAGCATTGTACCAGCAGCTAGCATTAATGATAAACCTAAACCAAATTTACGTTTCGTCAATGTAATAACCCCCAAGGTTTTTTTGATATTAGCAGGAATTTGCTGTTTTACACACGTTTTCGAACTACATGGAAACTGAATTTATCAGCTCTAAAGTAATTCTTTGAATAAAGCACCAATCGATCGTCCTCATCGTAGTGGAGCTGTTTTAAAACAAGTAATGCTGTTTCCGGTTCACATTCTAAAATTGGCGAAGCCTCTTCATGATAACCAGTCGGATCGATAAACGTTACCGCATAGGAAATATGAATGTCCCCTGTTTCTTCAATCGCCTTAAAAATGGAACTTTCAGTACGTCCTAAAAAATCTGTAGGCAAATACGCAGCAGGAACCTTGTCTATGCAATAGACGACTGGATCTCCGTTTGCCGTACGAACGCGTTCAATCGTAATAACAGTATCGTCGGCGGTGCAGTGAAAGCGCTTTATATCTTCTTCAGAAGAAAGGTTCTCCAACGTGCTCAAGTAGATTGCGCCGGGTTCCATTCCTGCCTGACGGATCATATCGGAAACACTTGTCAATTGTTCAATCCCTGAAGAAAATAGGGGTTTTGAATTGACAAATGTTCCAACTCCGTGGCGTCTGATGATAATATTATCTTCTTCCAACAACCGTAGCGCTTCTCGCAAAGTCGCACGGCTGACTCCAAGTGTTTTTGACAATTCAAATTCCGACGGCAACTTCTCTTTTTCTTTGTAGACGCCTGCAGCAATATCCTGCTTCATTCGATCAATCACTTGAAGATACAATGCACGATGATCTGATTTAATGGTCATCCGATTCACCACCTATGATAGAGATCAGACATCTGATGTAAAACATTCCTACTAATCAAAATTACTATACCACTTATTAGATACGAAATAAATAGCAATTTGTCGAATTCAGCGAATTTTCGCATCACAGTCATCTTAAATAGTGATCATTTTATCACAAAAACCTTCGAATACTTCAATATTCTTCCTGCTTTGGAACTAATACAGTCCGTGGCTTACTACCTTCATAAGGTCCAACCACACCACGCTGCTCCATTTGATCTATAATTCTAGCGGCTCGAGAATAGCCGACACGGAAGCGGCGCTGCAACATTGACACGGATGCTGTCTGCATTTCTGTAACGAGTTGCACGGCATCATCATAAATTTCATCTGTTTCTTCATCTATTTTCGTTTCATCGATTTCACTCGGAATCATATCTTCTTGGTATTGGGCCTTTTGCTGTTCAATAACAAAGTCAACAATTTTTTCAACTTCTGAATCCGATAAAAATGCCCCTTGAACACGCACAGGTTTTGATTGACCCGCCCCAAGAAAGAGCATATCTCCACGTCCAAGTAATTTCTCAGCTCCACCCATATCGAGAATTGTTCGCGAATCAATAGATGAGGACACCGCAAAAGCAATACGCGACGGAATATTCGCCTTAATAACGCCCGTAATGACGTTAACACTTGGACGCTGTGTCGCTATGATTAAGTGAATCCCAGCAGCGCGCGCCATCTGTGCTAGACGTGTAATCGCATCTTCCACTTCATTTGAAGCAACCATCATCAAATCCGCTAATTCATCGACGATGACCACAATAAAGGGTAATTTCGGATGCTTGTCTTCATTTTCCTCATTGAAAACACGAACATATTCGTTATAGCCTTCAATATTACGTGTTCCTGTATGTGAAAAGAGTTCATATCTTCTTTCCATTTCCGAGACGATTTTCTTTAACGCTTGTGCTGCTTTTCGTGGATCCGTTACAACAGGCGCTAACAGATGCGGAATCCCATTATAAACGTTCAATTCGACCATTTTCGGATCGATCATCATCATTTTCACTTCATGGGGCTTAGCGCGCATAATAATACTTGTGATAATGCCGTTAATGCACACCGATTTCCCGCTACCCGTCGAACCAGCAACTAGTAGATGTGGCATTTTATTTAATTCGGTCATCACAGCTTGTCCTGTCACATCTCTACCTAAAGCGAACAATAGTTTGGCATCCGGCTTGTTGTTCTCTTCTGATTCTAATACTTCACGCAAGCTAACTATTGAAACTTCCGAGTTTGGCACTTCGATACCGATTGCTGATTTACCTGGAATGGGTGCTTCAATTCGAATATCACGTGCAGCTAAAGCTAACGCCAAATCATCATGCAAACTAACTATCTTGCTTACTTTCACACCGGTATCCGGCAACACCTCATATTTTGTCACTGCTGGTCCTAAATGCACTTGTGTCACTTTTGCCCGCACACCAAAACTTTGGAACGTTTTTTCGAGTTTCTTAGCATTTTTTTGTATGCCTGAATATTCTCCGCTTTGGTCGTGATGCGGCGGCAGGGTCAACAAGCTAAGAGGCGGCAGCTGATATTCTTCATTTTCTAGTTCTTCTGCCGTCGATAATAACTGAACGTCTGCTGTTTTCATTTCCTTAGCAGGCTGTTGTGGTGCCTCCGTCTGTCTCGGTTTTACATTTTCGGTAAAGGCTGAAATAATCGGCTCTTGTTGTTTTGGTCGGTATAGAAGATCTTCTTGTTCATCCTCTTCTTCATAAGCCAATGATTCATTGATTTCTAATACTTGTTCAGCCTCCGACTTTTTACGCGGAGTGCGTACTTTTTTGGGTTTGGCCTGTTGGAAACGATTCATTAACGCATCGATAGCTGGACGTGCACTCGGTATTTTTTCTGCAATAAACGGTGCGGCTGCTTTTCCCGTTAAAATAATCGCCCCGATCGACAGTAAAATAATTGCGACAATCCATGTGCCAGCTGTATCAACTAACACATGCAAGAGTGCGTACAACAGCGCACCAATGAGGCCACCTCCAGTTGCCAAATAACTATTCCAAACAGTGCCCGTCATTTTTGTTGTACGAATTGTTTCGTCGATGACATTTGATGAAGTAATCGGCAAAATAGTGCCAGCTGCCCAGATTAAATGACAGATTAGCAAAATACCAATTAAGACAAATGCAGAACCAAATGCCACTTTCATTCTTGGCTTTGGCCATTTCCGCTTGACCATCACATAAATTGCCAGATAGATAAGCACTAACGGTAGTAGAAAGGCCATATAGCCCACTAAAAACTCGGCCATATTGTAAAACATTTTGCCAATAACCCCAAGCTGGAATGTCATCAATATCGCAACCCCTACTAATACTAAGCCAATCACTTCATAAGCAATCATTGGCATGGGCTGTCTCTTTCTATTTTTAGACTTTGTTTTAGGTTTTACTTTTGCTCTCGCTTTGGATTTCGCTTTCGTCGTTACACGAGCCCTGTTCATTGCAATCCCTCATTTCTTCATAATCGAAAAAGGATTTCCGCCGATTAAATCGGTATGGAAATCCTTCTACTTTTTTCTTAGTATTCCATAATAATTGGGATAATCATTGGACGACGTTTTGTTTGTTGGAACAAGTAAGAATTCAATGTATCACGAATTTCTTGTTTAATATTGTTCCACTCGAATGCGTCTCTCGTAACGTATTTTTCAACGACTTTTCGAACAAGTCTTGTCGATTCTTCCATCAATTCCTCTGATTCACGAACATAGACAAAGCCGCGTGAAATCATTTCCGGACCTGATGCAATTTTCTTTTCTTTGCGGTTTAACGTAACCACGACGATAAAAATACCATCTTGCGACAATAATTTACGATCACGTAGAACGATGTTTCCTACGTCGCCAATGCCGATTCCATCGATTAAGACATTTCCAGCAGTAACACGTCCACTCATCCGAACTTTGCCGCCTTTGTATTCGACGATGTCCCCTTTGTCAGCAATAAAGATCTCAGACTTATGCAACCCAACTTGTTGAGCTAATTTAGAGTGCGCGATTAGCATTTTGTATTCACCTTGAATCGGAATGAAATACTTAGGTTTCATCATATTGAGCATCATTTTCAAGTCTTCTTGACTACCATGTCCTGATACGTGGACTTTCTTACTTGCAGTTAATACGTTTGCACCGGCTTTTGCCAGTTTGTTCATTGTTTGGAACATAGGAACTTCCATACCGGGTGATGGTGTGAATGTAATTAATACTGTGTCGGTTTCTTTAATTTTAACGTCTTTGTGTTGTTTACGAACCATTTTGTCCAAGGCTTCCAGTGGTTCACCTTGGTTACCTGTAACGATAATCACAACTTCGTCATCACGGTAGTTTTCCAAATCTTTTAAGGAGATTACAACATCTTCATGAACGGTTAAATAGCCAAGACGCAATCCAACTTCATAACTATTTTCAAGACTTCTACCAGCTACCGCTACTTTTTTACCTGTAGTTGCTGCGATGTCAAATACTTGCTGAATACGAATAAAGTTTGATGAATACAGAGATACCAGTACACGACCTTCTGCAGCTAGGAATGCTGATAAAATATGATCAGCAACCACGATTTCAGAAGTTGTGTACCCTGGACGCTCAGCTTCAGTTGAATCAGACAACAGCATTAAAACGCCGTCTTCTCCAAGTTTTGCCATTTTTGCGATATCTGGCTTGTAACTTCCTTTAGCCGACTGATCAAATTTAAATTCACCCGTATGCACGATGGCACCTTCTGATGTGTGGAAGACGATTCCAAGTGCATCAGGAATACTATGTGTCGTATGGAAAAACGTTACATGTGTTTTATCAAAGTTCATCCGGCTTTTATTGGTCACTTCAAAAAACTTCACATGTTTTAAAGAGCCTTGTTCTTTAATATGTTCTTTAGCTAACGCAATTGTTAATTTTGATCCATAAACTGGTGCTTGAATCTTTTTCATTAGATAAGCGATTGATCCAATCGCATCTTCATGACCGTGAGTCAGAAAAACTCCCTTTACACGGTCTTTGTTTTCTTCTAGGAATGTCATATCCGGAATGACGATGTCAACACCTAGCATCTCATCTTCTGGGAACATCAATCCGCTATCTACAACAAATAAATCTTCATCAATTTCTATTACATACATTGCTTTGCCGATTTCGCCGACGCCGCCTAAAGGGATAACTCTTATTACTTCATTTTTAATTTTACTCAATTTATTTCCTCCTAAAATTCACCCGTACGCATCCATAGACTTCATTATACGGGAATGACCGGAAACAGTCCAAAGAAAAAAACAAACCGAGGATGATCGGCTTGTTTTAGGGGTCTGTAACTTCTATCAAATAACATTTTCTTCGATTAGCGCTTCAGCAATCTGAACAGAATTCAAGGCTGCCCCTTTAACTAGATTGTCTGCAACTATCCACAAATGAAAGCCATTTGGATTGTCTAAATCCTGACGAATACGTCCGACAAACACTTCATCTAGGCCCGCAGCCATTAATGGCATGGGATAAATTTGATTTGATGGGTCATCCATCAATTCAACACCTGGTGCGTCTTTAATCGCTTGTTTAACCTGTGCGATAGTCGCTGCACGCGATAGTTCTACATACACTGATTCAGAATGGCCTGTGACTACTGGCAGACGTACACACGTGGCTGCTACGGCTAAAGAATCGTCATGCATAATTTTTTTAGTTTCATTGATCATTTTCATTTCTTCTAATGTATAACCATTATCAGCAAATTGATCAATCTGGGGAATCACATTAAAGGCAATCGGGTAATGATTTTTTGCCGATTTAACTGGTAGCATTTCGGCTTGTGCATCTTTTGCGTTGTCAAAATCAGCTGCCTGTGCTTTTAATTCGTTAATTGCACCGATGCCGGCTCCAGAAACAGCTTGATAAGTCGAAACTACAACTTTGGTCATTCCAAACTGTTCTTTTAACGGTTGCAACGCACAAACCATTTGGATCGTTGAACAGTTTGGATTGGCAATGATTCCTTTGTGAAGACCCAGATCGCTTTTGTTTACCTCTGGCACAACTAATGGCACGTCTTTGTCCATTCGGAATGCGCTGGTGTTATCAATAACAATTGCTCCTCGTTTAACGGCTTCAGGTGCAAATTCCTCTGAAATACTGCCACCTGCGCTGAACAATGCAATGTCTATCCCTTTAAACGATTCAGGTTTCGCTTCTTGAACTGTAAAAGTTTTCCTTTTAAACTCAATTTCTTTTCCGGCAGAACGGCTCGAAGACAAAAAGACGATATCTTTTATCGGGAAATCCCGTTTTTCCAATTGCTCTTTCATTTGCTGGCCAACTGCTCCAGTTGCTCCCATAATTGCTACATTATACGTTTTCACAATATTCGCTCCTTCAATGATGATTTGAATTATTGTAACATAATTTAGTCTGCTAAAGGAATAGAAAACACAAAAAAGCTTCCTTAAACTAAAGAAGCTTCAGACTGTAGACAAAGTCTTATTAAACTGAATAGTAATGCATAATTTCCAACTGGGCTGGCCACTTCGCTTTCCGTGGGCTCAGCTTCAGCCCATAGCTGTCAACTTAAGAAATAACGTGGAGTATGCCCATTAAATTTGTACGATATGGGGGTTTGAATTAGGGGAATATCGGAAATGGTGATAACTAAGAACGCCAACTAGCCTCCCTTTTTTGGGG
>NZ_JASISN010000007.1:0-138105 GCF_030063085.1 Planococcus sp. S3-L1
TTCAGCGAACGCTATTGACCGGCACCTTACCGCTGATTTGGCTGGATGCACTGACGACGTTTCTCTACGAGTACTTTACGCTCAGCAGGAGCAGTCTGTCATTTATTGGTTAATCAACACGCGTGATGTTTTTTCTTAGCTTTACCATTGGAATCAATTCGCCACTCATTATTTTCTCGGAGAATGTTATAATCCCCACCATAAAATGGCGACCAGAATGTCCAGTGGTCAGATACTACCGGTAACCTACGCCAATGCGATTGATCAAATTGATAACGAATAACAGATACTAAAGGGATTTCGTTTTCATCATCGTCAGTTAAATCGACCATTACTCCATACCATGGCAAATCCCTTATATCCTCAATACTTTCAGGGATTTTTTCAGATTCCACATATAACTTGATGAAATTAGTCGTAAGCCATCCTGTGGTATCGGTATCTGATTTATAACGCATATACCTCGGGTTAATTGTTACATAACCTTCTTCTTCCCCCACACGGTCAAGTTCTTGGAAGAGTATATTCAGATTCTTATAAGTTTCTTTTAACAGTCGGGTCGCCTGAATGATGCTTTCCCCTTTATTTTTTGTAATAGACATATGCTATATTCTCCTTCTCTACTTTTAAGTCCCGCCAAGTCCATGACGTCTTCACCGAATTACTCAAATCATCAAATATATAGGGCGTGTAAAGAATTGGATCTTCTTCCAATAGGTCTGCAAATCCACTAAATCTTTTTAGCCCTTTTACTTCTAATAATTCTTGAACATCTGAAAGAATATATTCCTGGGTTCCAGATAAGGCAACTTTGCTCATTCGTACCAGTTTAGTATGTATGTCTTCCCAATTAACAAAGCCGAGTCCTACTGAAGAAGATATATTAAAATCAATTCCTACCTGCTGTTGCACACTATTTTGAATTGAAAACGGAGCCAAAAAAATCAAGAAAGCTTGTTTCTGATTGGCCAGTTCCTCTATCATATGTGAGTATCTTGAAAGCTGGTGAAGACTTTTATCGTAACTGACAATCTCTCCTTCATCCTCCGAGGAAATTCCGCTCCTATACTTCACTTCAATACCTACCAGAGTGTCATCAAATTCGATTAATAAATCAATTTCTCCCTTCGAATGCTGCGGCCAGAAGTTGTAACTGTGCTTAAACCCTGACTCCTCATTCAAAAACTTCATCCAAGCCGTTCTTTCTTCTGATTCGGCAATTTCCGCTTGTTCCAATATTCCTTTAAGCCCTTGCTCAAAAGGGAGATAGCGAAGTGCTCCAAAAAAATCACCAGTTAATTTATCTTCGAGCCGATCGCTTAAATTACTTCCAGTACTTGAAATCTTTCCTTTGATTTCACTGATCATCGACACCACTTCTTTCAGAATAAAATATGATAGGAAAGGAGATTAAATTTTGATTCAAAATTCATAATGGGTATAACTCAATGGATCAGGCGGTACAATCCTTTCCCGATTCTTTCATAATCATTAAATACTGTTCCATGATGATTAGGAGCATTAGTGCAGCACCTCGAAGTAATATGTGTTCTAATGGTACTTACTTTATAAGTAGTCTCTTTTCTTTCCATATACTCCAGTACTTCACTTAAACTAAAGTGCTCTTCATCCCGTTCTTCAGTAATGATTTTCACTGCTGAAAGAATTTCTTCTCGAGCGGTCGATTTCTGCATATCCGTTCCCCCTATACTTTTTTCACTACAAGTAAATGTACCCTTAAATAGATATGAGTAAATAGTATCATTTATTCTGAAATATTCATATATTTAACTTCCATAAAATTCAACTAAAATGAAATATGAAACAAGCAATCTCCTGATAGACGGAGATTGCTTGTATTAGTGCACACATGTTACCTGTGTCGCAGATAATTCAGACACAATTTATATGAATGAATAAAACAGAAAACCACACCCGTAGTATTTTTGCTGCGGGTGTGGCTATGTATGGAGTATAAATTTTTGTTTCTTGTCAAAATCGTTTGGAATAGTTTAACTCCGAGGGACGCGTTTTTTACGCCGTTTCCCCTTAGGGTAATAAATGAAAATCAGCAGTGGAATCAGCACAACAAAAATAATGGCCAGCACCGGAATCAGGAAAATGGCAATCGGTACTGTCGTTGCAGTTACATCTTCCGCAACAGCGACAACAGGACTGAGCAGCGCCGTTTCGCTTACCCCTTTAACAGCAGTCACCGCAGTATGTGATGCTGTGGCAACTCCACCGCCACCAATAATGGCGATGCTCCATTCAAGCAGCGGATTCATATCTCCGATGAATGACGCTGTCAGCAGGATACCCGCAAGTGCCGCGATCGGTGTGGCCATAAATTTCATCATTGACCCGACAACCGGAATATAATTAACCGCTATTTCAAATACGATTGCCGCTCCGAAAGCAATTAATGCAGGGGTGCTGCCGAGCCAGCTAAATCCTTCTGACACAGTAATCCAATCTGCCCGTTCAAAAACACCGGTTATAAATAAAGGCGTAAAAATCCGGAACCCAACTGTTGCGCTTAAAGCCAGTCCGATGCATATTGCAAGAATCATCTCCATAAGAAGTTCCACTCCTATCTAAAGACTTTTCACCATTATATAGGAGCAGGTTATCAAGCGCTCGTATATATATTTCGTCCCAGGGAGCGGAATAATTTGCAAACAATTTATACAGATGAATAATATGAAAAAGCTGCACCTTCAAAATAGACGCAGCCGGTACAGCAATGTTTATGATATAAATTGTAGCGTATTTTCCGAATCGTTTAGAATTATTTCTTTCCCTGGGACGCGATTCATTAAATATATTTACAAATCAGAGTTAGAAAGAGAAGCTCCCCCCTCCAACAGTTCCCAATTGTTCCCTGTGTTGCAAACAATTCAAACACAATTTATACGAATGAATAAAAATGAAAAACCACACTCGAAATGTTGATGCATCGAGTGTGGAAATGTATGGATTATAAATTGTAGCGTATTGTCCGAATCGTTTAGAATTGTTTCTTTCACAGGGACGCGTTTTGTTATGGGCGAATTGAACATCAAGTCAAAAATCCGTCGCAAGAGAGCTCACGCAGGAAAGAACGACGATCTTGCCGGATGGGTATATCCTAATCTTCTTAAACGCGACTTTACTGCTTTCCTTCCCAATCGAAAATGGGTGACGGATCTTTCTGAGATTACCGTGCGAGCTGAAAAGTTCTTTATCTCTGCCATCATGGATCTTTATAATCGTGAAATCATCGCCTTTCAAGTGAGCGACAGTCCCGATGCCTTATTAGTTGAAGCCATGATTTTACAGGCGTTGGAAACACGGGAACTAAAAGATTTAGGAAATACGATCATCCATTCGGATCAAGGAAGCGTGTACAAATCCTTTAGGTACAGCAACCTTTCTACAAAGCTGCACTTTCAACCAAGCATTTCTCGAAAAGCTAACTGTTGGGATAATGCGGTCATTGAAAGTTTTTTCTCACATTTAAAGACCGAGTATCCGCATTTATACGACGTTGATACCGCTGTTCAGGTGAAAGAAGATCTTCTCTTATATATCATGTATTTCAACGAAAACCGCAGTCAAAAAAAGACTGGGTTATTTGTCGCCGAAGTCTTATCTGGAATTACACAATGTCGCTAGCTAATACACCATTTTAAACTGTCCGAAAATCAGGGGCTTGACCACAGAGACGAGATTTTTTAAAAAAAGTTCGTTATAAGCCCCCTTATCTCAGCAGTTAGATAGTTACAAATTCGAATTCATCCAAATATTTTAAAGCCCCTTCAATATCTACTTCATGAGCTATATGTAATTCACCTTGAAGCGCTTCAGGAAGATTCGGTTTATATTTGGACAAAAACAACTCGGTTTCTTTCGTTCGATCTAATATCTCTATCGAAATCCATGTCTTAGTTCGAACTTTAGATAAAAGTTCTTGAACTTCAATACCTCCTGGTAACTCGATTCTTCCAAGTCCATCAGGAGCTTTTGCCTGTATCCCAAAATAACGGAACATCCAGACAAGCGTCTGTGTAATGATTGTCCCCGTAAACGTTTCGAATAGCATATCTTCTTTGCCTTTCCAAATGACACGCTGTTTTTTATTTATTCTGTACTGCCGATAAGGTCTTCGGATTTCCTCCAGGGTGTAACCCGCCTCTTCATTTACATATGTAAATGCTTCATCCGAACAAAGTATGTCCATCATCTTTTCACCAATGCGATTATGGATTTTGATTCCTCCACTTGTGTATTTCGGTGGTTTTCCATCTGCCGCTTTCTTGACATATACCTTATTCCGTTCACTGTCGATTTCCTGTATCGTCCACAGTTTTCCTGCCAGAATAATATTGTCCCCAATATTTAAAAACATGATTTTATCAAGTTTTCCGATATGCTTCATTCCCGCCATCACTTCGTATTCTTCTGAAGTCATAAACACCGCATAAAAATCTTTCCCTCTTAAGAGTCGCTCTGCTTCAAGCCCGACAATCAATTCACGACTTCCTTGAATTTCTTCTAATTCTTCCCGCATCAGCATATTTTCAATTACGGACTGAATCTTACTTTTTTCCAATGGATAAAATATTTCATTTTTTCGAATCTCTTCCAGGAGCTTTTCGAGTTGTAGACCATTTGTTTCTTTGCAGATGGAAATGATTTGATGAAACAAAATGTCATATGGAACCGCATACCCCTTTGCAGGCTCCACCCATTTCTCCCGAACAAGCTCCATGACCGCGAGCGATTGTAGCATACTATCCTCCGTGGTGGAATAAAGTTGCAACATTTGACTTGAATCTTGTTTTCGACCCGATCTGCCGAGTCGCTGCTTTAATGCGGAAACCGTGTAGGTGCTGTCGAGTTGAACGACGAGGTCAATATTTCCGACATCAATGCCAAGTTCCAACGAACTCGTGGCCACTACACTTTTAGGGAAATCAGATTCTGTCATTGTTTTCTCCACATACTCCCGTTCCTTCTTGTCAATCGAAGAATGATGGGCATAGTACGTTTCACCAACTTGGTCCTTTAGCGCAAGGCGGTTCAATAACACGGTGGATTCTTCTACAACCCCACGCGAGTTACAAAATATCAATGCTTTTTGGGATCTCGTTAATTCACGCATATCTTCATAAAGTTCAAGTGGAATCTGCCTAGCTTTGTTGGATGGGAAGTGCATCAGACTATAGAGTAGGTCTTTATCACTCCCTGGGGCTTCAATAACTTCCACGTGTTCCGGCTGATCAGGGTTCACCCATTTCTTAACCAATTCAAAATTATCAATAGTCGCGGATAGTCCAATAATCCGTGGTCGATTGACGGTGTGTTGTTTCATACGGGATAGTAATGACCGCAAGTGAACCCCACGTTCATTGTCCAGAAACGAATGGATTTCATCAATAACCACAAAATCGACATGTTGAAACACTGTCCGCAATTGCTCGGTTCTATTGACAAAAAGACTTTCGATGGACTCAGGCGTGATTTGTAGGATGCCCGCAGGCGCTTTTAAGAATGTCTTCTTTTTGGATTGAGAGACATCTCCATGCCATCGGTGTATGGGAATATCCGTGTATTCGCACAGCGATTCAATACGCATAAATTGGTTATTTATAAGAGCCTTTAGAGGAGAAATATAAATGACTTTCAGTTTCGATTCTGCGTCTTTTTCAACCATTGAAAGAATCGGTAAAAAGGCAGCTTCCGTTTTACCAGAAGCCGTACCTGAAGACAAAACTACATCGTTCTTTGATTCGATGATAGCTGGAATGGCCATGTCTTGAATCGGTGTGAAGGCATCCCACTTCATCCCCCACACTTTCTTTTGAATTTTCTCGGATAATAGATGAAATGTGCTCAATCCTCATCCCTCCAAACTTGCAAACCGTGAAGACACTGTTGATTCTGTCTCTTTTTCAATCGCTTTATCCGCGTTGCCAAAGATTTCCTCGCGATTGAATGTTGGATTTTGATGAATAATATTCATAGCGCCCAAGAAATTACGGATGATATCGCCGACAGTATTGTTTTCGGCCGCACCTGGCCGTGCAAATTCCGTTTTAAGAAAGAATGCGATTTCGTCTCGGACAATCTTTACTTCATAGTCATGATGCACTGCATGCACATCCTGCAGTTTCGTTAACAGCAAAAATATATCATTATGATTCAATGGTGTCAGCTTCACAACAGGTTGTGACAAGTCCCGAAACTCTGTCGTTTCAAAACGATTGCTTTCGAGTCTTCTCTTCAACGCACCATAGCTGAACATTCCCCGCCGTTCATCTTCCAGGAATTCAGGTGTTCCGCCGAATGTAATATACAAGCCTTCCACATTTCCTTGAAGGGCGTCATTGTAAATTTTTAAAATGGATTCATAGTTTTTGTCCCGAGTATGCGGGTTTGTGATTTTGTATAAGTTAATCGCTTCATCAAAATTCACAACCAGTCCTGCGTAGCCAATTTGCTGAACAAACTTCGCAAACACTTTCAGGTAGTCATAATACGTATAATCTTCGATGATGCCGCGGACACCCAAATCCGTCCGTGCTTCCGTCCGTGTTCGGTACTCTCCGCGCATCCAACGCAACGCATTTCGCTGCAAATCACCGTTGTCTTCGATGAAACCTCTGAAATACAGCGTTAAGACGCGAGAAAAGTCGAATCCCCCCGTTAAATCGTCCATGTTCGCAACGACTTCTCCTATTTCTTGCTCTACATCACGAACAAATGAAGGGTCATCAAACCCAACAGAACCATGGCCCTTTTCATGCATCACCTTTATCTGTACTTCACTAATCCACTTTTCTAGAATACTCCCCAGTGCATTGCCTTCTGGCTTTGTAGCTGTTGCCATGTTTTTCATCAACTCGCTGTATGTCGCCACGGCCTTGCCTTCGCTACCGTACAACCTGCGCTCTGGCGTGAAGTCAGCTTTGGCTACCACAAAGTTTTCTTTAAATGCAATTTGTTGAGTCAGTGCCTGAACAAAACTTTTCCCGCTCCCAAAAGAACCTATAAAGAACTTTACCAGCGACGAACCTTTCTTTACGTTCTCCAAATCCTTCAAAATTTGTTCCGCTTCATCCGTTCGGCCCACCATAATGTGATGCAACCCGCGACTCGGTACCACGCCGCCGGACAATGAATTTAAAATGGCCGTTGATTCCCTTTTTTTAATTCTCAATCCCAACACTCCTTACTATAAGGACCACGTCCTTGTAATCTTCGATAATTTCATATCCCTCATCGGTTTCTTCTACCAGAGTATCGCCTAAATGCTGATTCGCTTTTTCATTTAGCTTCGTTAAGAAGAATCCAAGCATCATACTGTTATCTTTTGCGAAAGACTTGGCCTGTTCTTCGGTCATTTCTCCATCTTCGAACCGATCGACGAACTCTTTCTCGACGGGCGACAAAGAAGAGACAAATTCAGCAACATCTTCCGTGTCATCGCCAATTACATCTTCAAGTGATTTTTCACTCGGAACCGCAGAAGGTTGAGGATTCGTATTAGTGGGTGAGGTTGTATTACTGGCATCTTTATTTGTATTTCCATCCTGGTCTTCTTCACCGTCATCGATTCTTTCCTGCAGTTTACGCAATGCTTTGTTTTTTGCTTCGATTTCTTGCCAGTCAAATTCAATTTCAGGTTCGGCAGTTGTTGTCTTTTCAACCTCTACTACTTTTGCCCGTTCCTTAGGCGGCGCAACAGGGATTGTGCTTCCTTTGGACGTTGCAGATTTTCCCTGTACTTTTTTAAATCGTTCACTCAATTGCATCATTTCTGCTTTCACCCCCTCGGGCAACAGCTCTTCGTCGGCTTTGATTTGTCTTTTCTCGCCAGATTCCAAACGCACAACATTCTCTGAGAGCCTTAGTAAATTGTAAGCTACGTTTTTCAATTCTTGTGTTGGATGAAATTCCGTAACATGGACATGAATTGGATCATAGGCTCTCCCCACAACCGCTCCATTAAAGAGGTGTCGTATCGTACGCACTTTTTCCACTTCGAACCATTTCTCTAAAAGAGTCGTACCCTCTAGTTCATACGCTTTTTCAATTAAAGGTAAAGATTGTTTGAATTTCTTGTTTACCTTCGCTTTGTGTTTTAAATAAAATTCCGTTTCTCGGTGCGAGCGAATATAAGGTTTCCATACACTTATTGGAAGTGAACTCAATTGTTCTGCATCTTCTTCGATGATTCCGTACAACTTCGGAGATTGCGCTTGTTTTTTGGACCATGTTGCAGCCAAATCGTTTTCGTCGAGCTCATACAGCATGTCTGCCAACCATTCGTGAAGGTATTTTGACAGTTTCGGATGTTGCTCTTTGTAATTGTCGAGCAATCGCACCATCATACTAACATTGAACGCAGCACTTCGATTAAAGGAATAATTCATTAATTCATAGACAAATATGAAAATGTAACTTAAATCCACTTCCAGATAATTGTTCTTCAACACTTGTTCACGCCAGTACAAATACCAACGGAGTTTTGGTTTATCCAAATTCTCGAATGTCGGCCAGTATGATTGGAACGGAATCTCTTTTGTTTTTGCCCACCTAGACTCCGCATTATTCATCGAGTCCTTTACAAAACCTTCATAGGAATGACCATAACTATATTCAATTACAAAACCGTCCTGTTGCGAGGTTGTTTTTTTTGGTGTTTTGATTCGATTCAATTCATCATTAATGTTCTTTGGTGTTTTCAAATGAGCATACTCAGGCAAGACAACATCTTTTACGCGGTAAAAGACTAGGGTGTCTTTTAAGAAAGACGTGGTTTTCTGTATAGCCGCATTCTCTTGTGTTTGTCCCGCTTCAGTCGGGTTGGGTCCAATCGAAACCGCAGCAGTTTTTGTCCCTGGATCTGTCGGTTTTGTTGGTGGTGGTATTGTTCGTATCGGAGGTGATTCGACAACAGAGTGAACAACGACAGTTTTCGACGCAGGAGCAACAATTGAATTAATCGATCGATTTTCCACAATAAGCTCGTCCTCAGGAGATGAACTGCTGCGTTCTGTTTTTGGGGGTTCTTCATCTACCTTGGCAAGCACCGCTTTAAGCGCTTCTTCTTTCGCTCTTGCAGGAGTCATGTATTCACGGACGGGTTCTTGTGTTTTGGTACTAATAGCCCCCGACTCCGCCATCAGTCGTTCGGATCTATTTTCCACGCGCGGAGTCGACGAGTTCCTCACTTGCACATGCCCATTTTGTCTGACAGTCCACTTGTTGACGAAGGACATATCAATCCACCCAAGTATCGCAGGCACCCCGGTCCAGAAAAACAAGAGATAAATAATTCCGCGTATATAGTTTTTATAATAGAAGTGATGTGCGCCTACACCACCTAAGAAAAAGGCCAACAGATATCCTGTAGTCGCTTTCGTGTTAGTTTGCATTCGTAAATCCCCCATTTCATATTGGTCTTATTATACTATTCACAGCTGGAAAAATTAAGCAGGAAAATCGCAAGATCTTTATTATTTCCAATATTTTTCTGCTTTTTTATATAAAAAAACACCGCTGTGGCGGTGAAGGCTTATTTATATTCTATTAGTTAAATTTTTGATCCCAACGGAAAGATACAGTTCCCTAACAATTTATAAGGAATAGTAAAAAGAAAAAAACATACCTTAAGTGTAGAAGCCCCCAACGCGACAATGTATAACGTGTAAATTTTAGTGTCCTGTCAAAATTTTTAAGAATTTTTTGGTCGCCCCCCAAAAAACGAGTTGAAAATCGTTTATCAAAAATTCGAATCATATGCTCTTCAAAGTTAATATGTCTAGTCTTCTTAATGGGTTTTAGTGAATATCATTTTATTTGTTATTCTTCTTCAATCTGTTTAAAAACTAATTTAACTGGATAATTCTTTATATTATCTAATAACCCATTAATAGCTAACTTTGCGGGTGTCGATGGTATATTTTCTGTTTCTAAAATATTTACGGTATTTTTATATGCAAAAACGAAGTTCAAATTTTTTTTATCTATTGCTTCTTTAAAAACTTCATATTCAGGAAAAAGATTCACAAACTTGTGCCCCTGAGCACTCATCGTATTTGTATTAATTTTTTCTTTTGCAGAATTATAATATCTTTCCATTACATCAGAGTCACTAACCAGTTTGCTATTAATTACTGCACTAACAGCAGCCTCTATTTGCTCACATAGAATTCTTGTGCTTCCAGCAAGTCCTTCTTTAACATGAATAAAATAGATTTCATTATTGTCTACCCATAAAAGATCACAAATTTCAATGTTATCTACTAAGACCTTATCCATGACAGCTACATTATTTATTCCTATATGATTTAAATTGTATACACCCTCATTTACATGCCCCCAGTCTTTTAAAGGGATCTCTACAGTATTCTGATTTTCAATACTTTCAACTTTTTCTTTTAATACTCTGTTTAATCTATCGACAAAGTTCTCTTTAAAATGTATCCACTGACCCTCCATAAAATAAAAAAACTTTCTGTTAATTAACACCTTATAATCTAAAATACTAGTTAACATCACTTTATCGATGTCTTCATTATTTTCAATTGCTATGATGCTTACTTTTTTAAAGTATTCAATTATTTTATCGCCATCAATTTCTTGTATAATTAAGTTTGCGTGCTCTCTAATAAAACTACCTACTTCATCTATCGTAATTTCCTCTTTTAAAATATGCCCTCCAAATACTATTTTTATCTTTTCACAACGATAGAAAGTTATAGGTAGAGATATACTTATATCTTCATCTTCATCCCCTTGACCCCAATTATTAAAACCAATCCATAATTTGTCATTTAATTCTTGAAATAATATTGACCTTCTTGTAACTACTGAAAAATCATTTATAGAATCATAATCAGGAAGATTCAACAAGTCACTTAATTTTCCAATCAATGTATTCAATTCATTTCTATCTATCGCTTTTTTTACTTTCAAAGAATCCTTAGCCACTATAGTAGTTGTATCATTTCCATTTCTACCTCTTAAACCTAAATAACTTAATACGTCTTCATTCTGTACACTAGAAGAAACCTCTTTAAAATAAGCATTCATTCTCTTTTCATCAGATAATGCAATGTCCTTTAAAAAGTAGCTTGTTCCACTAAACCTATTTCCGTACAGAGTTTTATCAGTAACACTTCTAATAGACTTTTGATGAAGGTCAGATATCTTCGAAAATATTTCAATACCAAATATTATATCGATGTATCCAGAAATTAAATTATGAGCACTGCCAGATGTAATACTATAATAAATATTTTCTTTCTTCATAAAGAGTATCCAGGAATAGGACTTATTTATAACCTTTTGATCTTTTCCCATTAAACTCCCGACAAAATCTTTCCATGAAGGTTCAGTTTCTTGAACACCTATATAAAAATAAATTTCATCGAGGTTAGTAAAGTTAATAGGTCTTGCTATAGGTTTTTTAAGATATTTTTTCCTTAATCTTGCTCCAGCGTAGCTTTCATTAAATTCGCTTATTAACTTTTGGCTGAAGTTAAGAAAAGTCATGTCATTAAGTGGATTTATTCGATAAATAGTTAATTGAGCCTTACTCATGAAAGCTACCTTCTCTCTAAAAATTTTTAATGATATGTAAATTTCAAATAATTTTTTAAAAACTATTAACTATATAATACATATAAGTATTTTTCATTACTCGAAACGCCATTGTTTTATAAATATTCCTCACCCATATTCAATTATGTCATTTTCATATTTCCTTTAAAGCTTAGGCGGTCCGGAACCTTTATCTTTTAAGTTCTTTTGTTTCACTTCACTCGATCGTGTTTTGGTTTGTACGTTAAATCATCTCCTATAATGTCGATCCACTGTTCAATTTTGATTTCTAATAGATATGACAAAATATCCCGGAATTTTCCAGGGGGATTCTATTGAGGTTTCATTTCCTTATAAAAAATAAGTATTCTATGCTTTATCTAGGTGCGTATTGTACGGGAGACTATTACTTCTCTGTTAAATTCCCAAGAGCCGTTCCCTCAACCCCTCATCACTCGCAAAAATATAAAGCCCCTTTATTCCCCTCTTCATCAACACATTAATAGAATTCAAGATGATCTGTTCTTTCGCTCTTTCAACATCCTCAATGCCTTCTTTTCCTCTGAAAGCCTCGGTGTCGCTATACTTTTCAGTAGTGATCTTCAAGCAATCATTTTGCTCATCATAAGTAACGGATGGCCCCAATATCACTCCTACATAATTCAGATCGAAGCCTTGAATCGTATAGATGGATCCCGCTTCTTTGATTGTCTCCGGCTTTTCCGCCCAGGTGGTTTTGGTATCGGTGGAATTCCATGGGATTTCGAGACTGTCTTCTCTGATGTAGTACTGTTCGCCGTCTTTTTTATGTTCATAATCGAATGTCGAAACCATTCTGGAGAGACCATGTTTTTTATTCTTTTCCACTATGGCATCATGCATTTCCTTGGCAGAGTCAAATATTTTAAAGTCATACAGCTCATCTTTTGGTAACTCCCGAATTCGCTTCTCTACAAAATTATCAATCCAATCGATCACATCGTCGCCCGCATTCATGCGGAATTGTTCTCTTAAAACGTAAGGCTCTTCTCTTTGATAGCCTGACACTATTTTCTTGAGCCGCTCCTCGTCCCAATAGCTTTTCAATTTTAAGACTTGTTTTTCGTCGTAAACAACGATGACAACTTTGCTGTGTTTAATGATTTCTTCTAATTGATTGTTTTCATTAAAGCCATTGAACGCATCCGCTCTGCTCAGCAATAAATGTGCTTCATCGACTAAAACTATGTCCGCTTTTTCTGCAGCTTTCTTTTGCTTGTTAATGAAACTTGTCGGCTTATCAAAGTTATTTTTTTTAAGAAACTTCACATTAGCCGCGATATTTTTATACGTTTTCAGCATTTCTGAATGATTGACCAGTAAGTAATTCTTTGTTTGATGGAGTTTAGAATTTTTATCAGCCACTCGTTCCTGGATGCTGTTGAACACGGAACTTAAGACCACACTTTTACCAACACCCGCTTCACCTTTAACCATAAAGACAAACGTTTCATCATCATCGATATGTTCTTCACACACTTCTAGAATTTTTGTTTTAAGCTCAAGTTGTGTCATTGTTAGCTCTTTAAAAGGAGATAGTTTAAAGATGTCTCTATTTTCAATTACATGAGCCGGGCTATTTACCATGTTCCTATTCAACAGTTCTGTCCATATGTCATTGAAAATTTTTATGTCGTAAAATTCTTTATCGTGGTAATTGTGCATAACACTTTGCACCGTCTGACTCTTGTTTTGCAGCTTATAGCGATTATCGCCTAAAAAATAATTGATTAATTTGGTTTCTATATTATAGGTAGCTGATCGGTGAAATTTTTCATGAATAATGAGCGTCATTTTTTCTAATTTCTTTCTCTCGATATTTTTCAAGTGAGATTTCATCCGATTTTTAAAAGCAACTGTTTCTCCAATGTATACAGTGGTGTTATTGTTCAAAAAGTAAACGACTGGATAATCAAAGTAAGCGTCTTTTTTGATACTATCCAGCGCGTTTCTATTGAAGTCCCATGTCTTTAGTTCAATCGTGCCCATAAAGCTTCAGCCTCTCTATGTGAATAAATCGGGTGTTGGTATTCAAAGCATATGTTTAGCATCGTGTGTCAATACAATCTGGTGTGCTAAAACATGATTGATAAACATTGACCAGCTTTTATCATAGGTAACCTCTGAGGTCTTTCTTTCTAATTGGATATACATTACAAATATATTAACATTATTTAACTGTTACCGGGTGAATAAACGAAATATTTTTACAATTTTATTAAAATTCTCTTTAAAATCTATTTTTCTGTTGGTTCAAAATTTCTATGTAACCTTGCTTCTTCCCTGTCCGTCTACCTACCAAGAGGTGAATACGATGAAAACAAGTAGTCTCAGCATCTTACCGACATGTCTTTTCCTATTAAGCAGTTGCTCTCTTATCGATCCTGTTGTTACAAGAAATGAGGCAGCACCACCACATAAATTCCATTGGGACAGTGGATATTCTTTCAGTCGACTATGAAAGCAGACAAACTAAGCCTCATCCAGAATCCGTAAGAGATTCTAGATGAGGCTTAGTTAATTTATATTCAATACCCATGGGCTAGGCGGATATATATAATAGGACTCTACATACACCGCTTTTCTCGCTCACTCCCCCAGACCCTCCACACGCTCAAAAAACTCCTGAATCAATTCCATCGACCGCATCACGAGCGGCGGTAAATACCGACTTGTGTCAAAAGCCAAGTAAACGGTACGCGGTGCGATGGGGTCTTTTAACGGCTTGATCGTATAGCGGGAAGTGGCAGAGACTTTTAAATAGTTTTCCGGAACGAACGTAACGCCTAGCCCTTCTTCGACAAAACTACAGGCGGTTTCAAAGCGCTCGACTTCGAATTGGATGTTGGGTTTTGTACCAGCTTGCCGGAACGCATTCAGAATATCCACGCGTGTTTGGAAGCCTTCTTTGAAGATGATAAAGGCTTCGCCGTTTAAATCGGTGATGCTAATTTGTGGCTGTGCTTCTAGCGGATGTCCCGGTGGCAACAGCACGACAAATTTCTCCCGGTAGATCGGCAAGGTTTTTACTTCTCTTTTTGAAATCAGCTGATTGGTGATGGCAAAATGGATGTCGAATTTGTTTAATGCACGGTTGATGTCTTCTAGCCCTAGCACTTCAATAATTTCGATGTGAACTTCTGGAAACTCTTGTTTGATGCTTTTTAATACTTTCGGAATCCAGAACTTGGCGGACTCGATCATGCCGATTGACAGCTCCATCGGTCCTTGTGCTTTTAGTCGCTTCAACTCTTTTTCGACGTATTCAAAATGCGTCACCAGTTTTTTAGCTTCTTCGTATAAAATTTGCCCTTCTTTCGTCAAGGCAATTTCCCGCATGCTGCGGTCTAGTAAGATCAGCCCCATGTCCGTTTCCAATTTTTTAATGGCAATACTGAGTGATGGCTGTGCGATGTGCAGATTTGCTGCAGCTTTCGTAAATGTTGAGCTTTCTGCAATGGCGATAAAATACCGAAGCAAGCGTATGTCCATTGTGCCTCCCCCTTTCTATAGTTAAAAACTATGAAAATATAGATTATTGATATTAGTAATTATAGAGTAATGTCCTTACAATATGAATACCGTTATTTCTGAAATAATAATCTTTTTCATAAAGGAGTGCCCATATGTATAAATTACCTACTAGCGAACACTGGCAAGGACGGATTGATAGCAGCACGGACCCAGACAGCTTTCGTTTTCACCAAGCTGTTCAAACACAAGCATTAACTAGCTTGCAGGCTGAACCAGAGGCTTTTGCGATTGTTGGTTTTGAATGCGAAGAAGGAGTTCGACGCAACAAAGGACGTCTCGGCGCTGCCGCAGCACCCGATCAAATTCGCAGCAAGCTTGCGAGTCTCCCGTATAATTTTGATAGTTGCCAAAAAACCTTTGACGTCGGCAATGTTGTTTGTGAAGGCCAAGCGTTAGAACACGCCCAACAAGAATTAGGAACTGCCGTTTGTAAGCTTCTCAAACAAGCAGCTACGCCAATTATTCTCGGTGGTGGACACGAAACCTTGTATGGCCATTATTTAGGGGTTCGAGAATTTGCGGGAAAAGATGCTAAAATTGGTTTGATTAATATTGATGCGCATTTTGATCTTCGCCAAGCGGAACACCCCTCGTCTGGCACGATGTTTCGGCAAATTCTTGAAAGCGATACCAATGCCGGTTACTTATGTCTCGGCGTGCAAACTTTTGGCAATACCCCTGCTTTGTTTAAAACGGCTGAGCTACTAGGTTGCAAATACATGATGGCGGACGAACTGACCTTGTCTGATATGCCGAATGCTGCTAAGGCAATTGATGAATTTTGTGCGCAATACGATGTCGTGCTGGTAACACTTTGTACAGACTCGATCAATGCAGCTGCAGCACCTGGTGTCAGTGCTCCGTCCCCACTCGGTTTAGATCCATTGATGGTTTGCAAACTGCTTCGGTATATCATGTCGAAGAAGAACGTGAAAAGCTTTGATATTTCGGAAGTTAATCCGTCATTAGATGAACAACAACGAACAGTGAAACTTGCTGCTTACTTAGTAGCTGAAGTGATGGACGGCTTTACAATGAAGCATAGAGAAGAGGAGTGAGACGATGACTTTAGAACTCAACCAAGTAACGACAATTTTTCTAGCAATCGCGGTATTCGTAATCGGCTCTTATTTGAATTCAAAAATTAAAATTTTGGATAAATACTGCATTCCTGCGCCAGTCGTCGGTGGATTGTTGCTGGCGTTTATCTTAACCACTTTGAGAGGCTTTGACGTTGTTAATGTCACCCTCGACACCTCTCTTCAAAGCTTGTTCATGTTGGTGTTCTTCACAACAGTGGGACTCGGCGCGAGCTTTGGTCTTATCAAAATTGGTGGCCGGTTGCTCGTAATTTATTGGCTAGCTTGTGGATTTCTTGCACTTGTTCAAAGTGCGATCGGTATTTCGCTCGCTTCTTTGTTAAACTTGGATCCATTAATCGGTGTCATGATGGGTGCCGTGTCCATGGAAGGTGGCCACGGAGCCGCTACGGCATTCGGAACCACGATTGAAGCAATGGGTGTTGAAGGTGCTTTATCTATCGGTTTAGCTGCAGCAACTGCAGGACTCGTCGCGGGTGGGCTGATTGGTGGGCCGATCGTTAAATACTTGATCAATAAAAACAACCTCAAATCCGATGAAGAGCTGGAGTTGGCAGATTCCAAATCGACAAGTTCTTTCTCACACGTTGCCGCACCGATTACGTCTCGCGTCTTTATGATGCAGTTGTTCGTCCTTGGTTTCTGTATGGCAGTCGGCTCGTACCTCGGTGAATGGTTTACCGGTGTGACAGACTTTGCTTTACCGAACTACGTCAGCGCGATGTTTGTTGCTGTGATCGTCCGAAACGTCTTAGACAAATTCAACGACTCAATCATTGAAATGAAAACCATCGGCATTATCGGGGACATTACGTTGAGTATTTTCTTGTCGATGGCGTTGATGAGCATCAAGCTATGGGAAATCGCTGATCTTGCGCTTCCGTTGTTCTTGATCATCTTCGTTCAAGTCGCATTTATCGCTTTGTTTGGTACGTTTGTCTTGTTCCGCCTACTCGGCAAAAACTACGACGCTGCCGTGATGGTCGGTGGTTTCACGGGTCACGGTCTCGGTGCTACACCAAACGCCATGGCCAATATGGACGCCATCACTTCAAGATACGGACATTCACAAAAAGCGTACTTGGTTGTTCCGATTGTCGGTGCGTTCTTGATTGACGTGTTTGCGATGCCGATTATTTTGACGACGATTAATATGTTTAGTTAGGTTGATACAAATACCCTGTCCGCTTCCATTTTTTGTCTGGAGGCGGATTTTCATTTCCTTTTCCAATTTCTTTCTCAGCGCAGCCGCGTCTACGGGCTAGGCGAAGCAAGAAGACAGGCGCTCTTCCTGGCTTCTTGCGAGAGCCATGCCCAAAGCGGCCGAAGCGATTTTTAAATTTCTCTGCTTTGATTCAACCAAATATCTCTAAACAAAAATGACCTCACCCAAACACAGGCAAGGCCACTCTCCATCTCTACTTTACAAAAACAACAATCCTAATCCAATAACTACACCACTAACAACCAACACAATCACACAAAAGCCCATGATGTCTTTTGCTTTTAATCCGGCGATTGCCAGTGCTGGCAAAGCCCAGAACGGCTGGATCATGTTTGTCCAGGCGTCTCCCCATGCAACTGCCATCGCGACTTTTGCCGGGTCGCTACCAAGCATTTCCGCCGCTTCTAACATAATCGGTGCTTGCACCGCCCACTGTCCGCCACCTGAAGGAACGAAAAAGTTCACGAGTCCCGCACTTAGAAATGCGAAAAGTGGGAACGTATCGACTGTTGAAATGCTAACGAACGCTTCGGAAATGACCGCTGCCAATCCAGAAGCTGTCATCATGCCCATGATTCCTGCGTAAAACGGGAATTGCACGATAATCGCACCCGCTCCTTTGACCGCTTCTTGAACGGCGATCAAGTATTTGCGCGGTGTTCCGTGGAATAAAATCCCGAGGAATAAGAACATAAAGTTCACCAAGTCGAGCGTTAACGCAAAACCGTTGTTCGAGAAATAATAAACAATAAATGCAATACCTAAAGCGCCTATAACTATCGATAAGATCCAACTGTTTTCTAGGCGTTCTGCTGGTGTCATATCGCCTTTTGTCGGAACGTCTTCCGCAACCGGTTCGACCAACACTTTTGGATCTACTGTAACTGTTTCTTCTTTTTTCGGCATCATCATGCGATTGAGTAACGGCACAATGATGATTAATGCCAGAACGATAATTAAGTTATAACTTGAAAAAATCGTTTCCGACGTTGGAATAATACCGATTTTATCAGCGAATGGATGTCCTTCTGTTGCAATCGACAACGGAATCGAACCTGAGAACCCTGCGTGCCAAATTAGGAAACCTGAATACGCACTGGCAATCAATAAGCGGTAATCGACATTTTCCACGCGCTTTGCCAATTCTTTTGCAAACAGCGCACCAATCACCAACCCAAAGCCCCAGTTGATCCAGCTTGCTGCGAGTGACACAACCGACACCCACAAAATAGCACTGCCTGGTGACTTTGCAAAACTCGCTAGCTTGCCCAGTCCCTTTTTGAAAATCGGACTGCTCGCTAGTACAAATCCGGTAACGAGTACGAGCACCATTTGCATCGAGAACGCTAATAATGCCCAGAATCCTTCACCCCAAAACGCCACCATCTGCACAGGCGACGAATCCGTCAAGCCTAAGCCGAGACCAAACACAACGACCGTCAAGATGATTACGAATAAAAACGGATCGGGTAAATAGCGTTCCATCAAATTATTCGAAAAACGTGTAATCCCTTTCATTTTCCGACTCCCCTTTTATGTAAATTTTCACTTCGTTTCTAATGCTACCTTATTTCACTTGTTTCGTGCATAAAGAAATAGAAATTAAGAGGAATCTTTTTCTTGAAATCTAAATAGCCCTCACCTCGTCTCCTTTATCCTAAGAGACGAGGTGAGGGCGTAAAATCTTTACTCACAAAAACGTATAGCTCGTTTGGGATTTGAACTCTTCACCTGCACGTAGCACAGAAGAAGGAAAATGCGCATGACGCGCCGAATCTGGTGGACCTTGTGTTTCAAAGCACATGCCCAATTGGTTTTGTGCTGCTGTCCCCCTGATTGTGTAAGGGCCTCCGATATGATTGCCGGTATAAAACACCACTGCCGGTTCAGTTGTTTCGATCACTAATGTACGACCACTTTCTGGATCTGTTAGTTGGACGACGGGTTGTTCTGCACGATTCAATAAAAACGGATGATCGTATCCGTTTCCTGCTAGTTTCGTTTGCGGGTGTTCAGCGGTTGTCGCTTGTCTGATGGTTTTGCCGTGACGAAAATCGAATAATGGGTCTTCTGTTACCGAAACCAAATTTCCAGTCGGTAGCAGTTCTTCGTCAACGTCTAAATAATAATCACTGGCCATTGTCAGTTCATGGTCCAGCACGGTCTTTTTGAGATTGCCGCTCAAATTAAAATACGAATGATTGGTCACGTTCAACAATGTCGTTTTATCGGAAGCTGCTCGGTAGGAAATAACCAGCTGGTTACGGTCGTTGTTGATGCAATAGCGAACCGTCATGGACACATCTCCTGGAAAACCTTCTTCACCGTCTGGGCTGACATACGTAAATTCAACGATAGCTTCTTGGTCAGTTGTGATGACACTAGACTCCCACAGTACTGCATGTAAGCCTTCCGAACCTCCATGCAAATGATGGCCATTGGCATTTTGGGCGACTTGGTAAGACGTTCCATCTAACGTGAATTCGCCGTCTTTTATCCGACCAGCAAAGCGACCCACCAATGCACCGAAAAAATGAGGATTGCTGTCATACTCTTCAAACGTATCAAAGCCTAGTACGACATTTTCAAATTTGCCGTTGCGGTCTGGTGTGATGATTTCCGTAATAACACAACCATAATCGATACAAGACACTTGAAAACCTCTATCGTTTTTTAAGGTATACAACGTGACCGGTTGATTGTTTTTATGACCAAACAGCTTTTGACTAATCTCCATGTTCTGTTCATCCTCTCTTTTATGTTAGTTCAAAAACGTCCACTAACAGTAAAGTGACGGCGCCGATTACTGTCGCATCGTCTCCTAGCTTGGAGATTTCTACTAGCGTCGCACTCGCTGCAGGCGTCAAGGCTGATGCTTGAATGGTTTGACGAACTTCCGGCAAGATAAATTGCTGTGCTTTGGACACGCCGCCACCTAAGACAATTTTCCCCGGATTGACGATATGGATGAGGTTTGTTAATCCCACGCCGAGCGCTTTTCCTGCTGCCTTGAAGTTGGCAATAGACGACTCGTCGCCCGCGACAGCTTGTTCAAATACTTTTTCAGCTGTAAGATTCTGTCCTGTTGCTTTTCTAGCAATCGCTGGTCCGCTGACAAATGTTTGCAAGCAGCCTTGGTTGCCACATTCACAAATCTCGCCGTGTAAATCAATGGTCATGTGGCCAACTTCTCCGGCAATGTCGGTGGCTCCGTGGTACAGTTTGCCGTCAATAATGAAGCCGGCACCAACACCGCTTCCGATGTTCACCGCTAGCATGCTCGCTAGTTCGCCGTGATTGCCAAACCAATATTCACCCAATGCCATCGCTCGCGCATCGTTTTCCACTTTGACTTCTAAGCCGAATTCTTTTTCCAGCTGTTCTTTAATCGGGATATTAGCTAACCCTAAGTTGGGTGCATACAAAGACGTTCCCGTCGCTCTGTCCACCACGCCGTGCATAGCTACGCCAATGCCGATAACTTGATCTGTGGAATCCAGACAGCTTGCAATACAGCTTTTCAAGGCCGCGATAAATTGGTCGTTGTCTATCGGCAGCTGCAATTTTGTTTCGGATCTTTTCAATACTTTGCCGGCAAGATTTGCTCTGATGCACTCAATGCTTTCCGGTCCGGCATCCACACCAATAATGGTAAATGCCTCGTTATTGATCACCAACATGGTCGGTTTCCGTCCACCGAGTGACTCGCCCAAATCCTGTTCTTCAACGATACTTTGTTCGAGCAATTCTTTTACATTGCTGCTGACTGTCGGCGGCGTTAACTTGGTGTCGCGTGCAATTTGTGCTCTGGATATCGGTCCATCTTTTCTGATTTTGTTGAGGATGATCGATTTGTTCATTGATTTCATCCATTTAAAGGTGCCTTGACGCATCCGTTTCTCCTCCGTTTTTTCGTATTGTTAACCACTTTTTTTATGTGCAGTTTCGTTATTGTATAGTTTACCAAAATCCTCTATACTTATGTTAATTAAATTAATTTACAAAGTATTGGAGGAATTAGATGAACCGCAGAGAATTGGCCCAAACATTCAATGAAATTTTCAACACACAAGAACTTCCCCGTTTCTTTTTTGCGCCTGGGCGCATCAATTTGATTGGTGAACATACGGATTACAACGGCGGTCATGTGTTTCCGGCCGCTATTTCCTTTGGCACTTACGCGGTTGCCCGGCCGCGTACGGATCAACAACTGCGGTTTTATTCGATCAATTTTCCAGAGCAAGGAATTATTGAATGTGACCTTGCCGACTTGTCTTATCACGCAAATCATGACTGGGCGAACTTTCCAAAAGGCATGATCGAGTTTTTTATTCGCAGCGGTTTTTCGATTCCTACCGGCATGGATCTTCTGTTTTACGGCGATATTCCAAACGGCGCTGGCTTGTCTTCTTCTGCTTCTATTGAGATGGCGACAGGGGTTGTACTGGAAGACTTGTTCGATTTGGACATCGATCGATTGCTGATGATTCAACTTGGTCAAAAAGTTGAAAATCAATATATCGGCGTCAATAGTGGCATTATGGATCAGTTTGCAATCGGCAAAGGCAAAAAGGATTTTGCCCTGTTACTGGATTGCCAAACTTTGCAATTTACCTACGCACCGGTCGATTTGGAAGATCACGACATTGTGATTATCAACTCCAACAAACAACGGACGTTGGCTGGTTCTAAATACAATGAGCGCCGGGCGCAATGTGAAAAGGCATTAGCTGATTTGCGCACCAAACTGGATATCGATAGCTTAGGCGAACTTTCTTCCGAGACCTTTGAACAACACAAACAGTTGATCAAAGACGACATTAACCGCAAACGAGCCAAGCATGCTGTTTATGAAAACGAACGAACGCTGCTGGCACTTGAGGAACTTAAACGGGGGAATATTCGGGCTTTTGGTCAATTGATGAACGCCTCTCACAGTTCACTTCGCGATGATTATGAAGTGACGGGTGCTGAGTTGGATCACATTGCTGAAACAGCTTGGAGTTTACCCGGTGTCATTGGGGCACGAATGACGGGAGCTGGATTTGGTGGCTGTGCCATTGCCCTTGTTGAGCGTGCACAAATCGAGCCGTTTAAAAATCGACTGACAGAGAGTTATACCGCAAAATTCGGGTTCTCCCCTTCTTTTTACGAAGCAAAGATCTCGGATGGTGCTAAAGAATTAACAGAAGATTTTTGACCAGTGACCCCTTGGAAACACTAGAAACTATCACGCATCTAAAAAAGGAAGTGTATTTATGGTCTATCAACAACTCGCAGGGCTTATTCGACAAGCGCTTCAAGTAAAGCTAATCGAACAAGACGATATCGACTATTCACGCAACCAAGCAATGGACTTACTCGGACTCAAGTCTTTTCCAGAAAGCATTGAAAACCCTTTTGAAGATACCATTCCAAACTTATTGGAGCAACTTGTTTCGTACGCTGTCGAACAAGGCGTGATTGCGGATGTTTTTGACGATAAGGAAATGCTGTCGGCTAACATAATGAATTGCTTTGTCGCACGACCTTCTGCTATTAATGCTTTGTTTAACGAAAAATACGCGGAATCCCCCATTGTCGCAACCGACTTTTTTTACGAGTTAAGTAAAAACAGCAACTACATCCAAATGAACCGGATCCGCAAAAACATTTCCTATCAAACAGACACGCCGTACGGAAAAATGGATATTACCATTAACTTATCAAAACCTGAAAAAGATCCTGAGCAAATTAGAAGAGAGCGCGAAAACAAACAAACGCTCCGTTACCCGAAATGTTTGTTGTGCAAAGAAAACGAAGGCTACGCAGGGCGCACTGGCTACCCAGCGCGGGCCAATCATCGTGTCGTCAACGTACCGCTCACAGGAGAAAACTGGTATTTGCAGTATTCTCCGTATGTTTACTACGACGAGCACAGCATTTTACTTTCTGAAGAACATCGCGATATGAAAATTGATCGAAGCAGTTTTGAACGCCTACTTACATTTACCGAACGCTTTCCGCATTACTTTATCGGTTCCAACGCCGACTTGCCGATTGTCGGCGGTTCTATTTTAAGCCACGACCATTACCAAGCCGGACGCTATGAGTTTGCTATGACGCGAGCAGAAGATGCTTTTGGATTTGCTTTAACTGCCTACCCTGAAATCACGGCTTCTGTCATTCATTGGCCGATGTCGGTCATTCGGTTAAAAGGCACCGCAATCAGTAGCTTGGTAAATGCAGCGGACGACATTTTGCAGACGTGGAGAACTTACGCTGACAAGTCAGTAAATGTTGTCGCTTTTACTGGTGACACACCGCATAACACCCTTACGCCAATTGCCCGAAAGCGCGACGACTTGTTTGAAATCGATCTGGTGTTACGCAACAACCGCACAACAGAAGAGTTTCCTTCAGGTATTTTCCACCCGCACGAAGATGTCCACCATATCAAAAAAGAAAACATCGGCTTGATCGAAGTGATGGGCCTTGCTGTTTTACCACCGCGTTTAAAAGAAGAACTCGCTGAAATCGAGGCATTTTTACTCGGCAACCCACACCAAGTGGCATCTTTCCACCTCGAATGGGCTGAGCAGTTAAAAGGGCAATACGGCATTTTCGTTACACCGGAAGAGGCCGAAAACGTATTGCAAGAAGAACTCGGAAAAAAATTCGTACGCGTGTTAGAAGACGCCGGCGTGTTAAAAGACCGTGCAGCATTTGAGCGATTTATCGATGCTTTGAATAACCAATAGAGCTATATTGAGAAAGCAGCTGACAAGGACCAATTGCTATTATTCATACGAAGTCATCTACGTATTTGGGGAAGCGTTCGACAAAAGAGACATGGGAACAAGTTCGTTCCCCATGTCTCTTTTGTCTTTTTCCTTGCGAAAAGTAATCTTGATATCCTTTACTCTACACATTTAACACGGACACTAGCGGTGACGCGCCTACGGGGTAGACGAAGCAAGAAGACAGGTGGTTTTCCTGGCTTCTTGCGGGAGTCATCCCCAAAGCGACCAGCGCGTTTTTATTGCTGCACAGGGATTATAAGCACGAAACGAGCCCAGTTCTCAACAGAACATGGGCTCGTTTCATCTATTCTATTTTCACCAATTTATAGCTTCGCTAAGATCAGCACGCCTTTTTCTTTCAAGACGATAGTGCCACTAATTTGTGCGTCTAACAGCTTCTATCCCTTCTGTCTAGATCAAGTCAAACAGCAAATTGTATAAATAGCCGCCTATTTGACAATGAGGTTCTGCATTTCACTATTCTTCATCGCTTTGATTTGTATCTTCAATTTCTTCTTTTTGCATAACCGGCATCGTCGCAACCGGTGCTTGGGCTGCTGGTTGATTGTTGCGATTGACGTAAGATTTCAACAACTCTCCGATATCGATGCCGGTCATTTCTTTCAGTGGCTCTTGCATGTCGACCATGGTTTTCGTCACGCTTCTGCCGAAAGACGGGATGCCTTGGCCGTTGCCGGAATCAATGATTTTCACCGATTCGATATTGCTCAGTGGCAAGGCCACTTTCTCTGCAAATACGGGCAGCATGTCGATCAGTTTTTCGGTGATGATCACGTCGCCGTGTTCTTCCATGGCTTCAGCGAGTAGTTTACGAGACTCGGCTTCTGCTTTACCGCGCTCGCGAATAACTTCTGCTTCTGCGGCACCTTCATCACGTTTGATCTTGGCTTTTGCTTCCCCATCAATTACCGCACGGCGCGCATCGGCCTCTGCAGAACGTGTTGTTTCGTAATACGTCGCATCGGCTTTTGTTTTGCGCACTTTGCTTTCTTCTTCTTCGAGTTTAACTGCGCGTTCACGTGCTGCGAATTGCATATTGAGTTCTTCGTCCTGGATTTCCATCGCAAGCTTCGCTTTTTCCAGCTCATAAGACTGCTCGGATTTGGCACGCGCACGTTCAGTTTCTTCTTTGAATGCTGCGTCTTTTATGTCTTTTTCTTTTTTCGATTCGGCGGTAGAAATTTGGCGTTTGTATTCTTCTTCTTTTGCCTCTTGGTCGGTTTGCGCGCGGTGAATGCGTGTTTCGCGCTCCGTATTGGCTTCTGCAATTTCAGCAAGCTTGCGCACTTCTGCGATACGCGGTCGACCCAAGTTTTCCAAGTAGCCATTATTCTCATCAGCATCACGCAAATCGGTCAAGCCGAGTGATGTGATTTTAAAGCCCATCAAGTCTAGCTGTTTTTGAGCGACATCTTGAACATCCGTATTGAATTTCTCGCGGTCGCTATTGATGTCTTCTACTGTCATTTTTGAAAGAATCGCACGCAAATTACTACCAAGCACTTCGATAATTTCCGTCTCAATTTCTTCTTGTTTTTTGCCAAGAAACTGCTCGGCGTAATTAGCAATGCCATTCAACGTGTCGGCGACTTTGACCATGGCCACAGCGTCCGCAACAATCGGCACCCCAGCGTTTGTATAAACACGCGGTGTGGCAAGTTTCAGTTGAAATGACGTCAAGCTAACCGGCGTTGACGTTTGGAAACGTCTTAACAGATAGCCGCCGCCCCGAATGATTTTCATCGAGCGACCTTCGTCATCTGTAAAAATATTCGTATCTTTTGCTGGATCTCCAATTTTGGGTCCCGTAATAATTAGCGCCTCATTGGATTTCGCGGTGCGGTAACGGACCTTCATCCAGAAGAAATACCCGATGCCGGCAATTGCCGCGATGATGACTAACGCAATAATAACTGTAATAATTCCTAATGATTGCATGTTTTCTCCACTCCCTTTTGCTGATTGGCGCATCCTATTGAATGAACGATGGAATTGCGCCTATAATAGTATTACGAATAAATTAACTAAATGTTTCAAAAAAAGTAAATATTTTTTCAAGGAAGATAACCATACTCAAAATTAAAAACGAAATTCAAGAAAAGTAGGAGCATAATAGCTAGCAACAAACTAATAGCGATGAAAATTTTAGCCGACAACAATGTAGCGCGTTGAAACAGCCGAAAGAAAAGATACAACAGCATGATGCCAAACGGCCAAAAAATCAGATTCGATGCAGTCCACACCCATTGCGAATTTTCTTCCCAGTATGCAGCGGGGACCGGTGTGATGTCTTTGTGTGTTCTATTGATAGCAGTGTGCTTGTAGATAAATACAAAAGACAAGCTGCCGTAATAAATGACAATGATGCTTTTCATCCACCACTTAAAATAAGGGGCAATCATCGCAACCAAGACAATCAATCCGACCACGAAAAATAACAAAGTGTAGCTTTGCATGGCAATGCTCCTCTCTTCGTTCCAAGTGTTTCTTAAGTATACGCTCTTTTGGAAATTAGGTTCCATTTTTTCTAGAATGAAACATTTCGACTGGTTATGCGTATAATACATGGGAGGTGTTGCGATATGGGACTGATTCGGTGGATATTTTTTAAGAAGAAGCATCTAGCTTATACTGCTTTTGGTGATGCTATGTATTATCAAGCGGTGGATAAACTTCGCGTACAGGGTATCGACTATGACACTGTGTTACGAGTAAATGCCAATGTTCACGGCACTGAAGGTCATTTGGGTTCTTCACATATGCGCGACGCCATGACGAATACTGCACAATATGATTTATATGTAGAAATCAAAGACAAACACTTTGCAGAACAAATTTTGAACGGATAAAAGGAGTGATAATTTTGGAAATAGGTTTCAACTTAATGATTGCGATTGTTTTTGTCGGATTGATCCTTCTCGCTGCTTTCGATATTTACCGAAAATCCGCGATCAAGCTAGCGGACATTCAATTACAGCGAGACAAAGTTTCTTTAGAGCATACACAACGAGAAAAGCTGACGACTGATTAAATCGAAAAATGCGGACCAAGCGAGTAGCGCTTGATCCGCATTTTTCTTGTTTTGGGTAATTCGGTCTTGGTTTTGGGCGTAATGCAAACAAACTTGTCGATCACGCAAACAACAGATGGTATCCCGCAAACAAACCACTCGCCGCTGCAAACAAAGCGGCGGATCCCGCAAATAAACTACGCGTTTCTGCAAACAACAAGCTTTAACTAGTGAATTCACACCCGTGCTAGCAAATTAGCTTCGTCTTAATAAGAGAAATTAAGCTTTTGCGAACAAACTTGTCGATCACACAACCAACTTTCCAAATACCTAGCCTTCTCCTCTTTTCATCGAAATCCCCGCTCAAAGCGTACGCGCTTTGAGCGGGGATTTCTGGTTTTGGGTAATTCGGTCTTGGTTTTGGGCGTAATGCAAACAAACTTGTCGATCACGCAAACAACGGGTGTTGTCCCGCAAAAGAACCACTCGCCTCTGCAAACAAAGCGGCGGATCCCGCAAACAAACTACGCGTTTCTGCAAACAACGCCTTCATCGCTACTGTTTCCTTGCTTTAATCAAAGAAGTCACACCTGAAATCACCAAAACAAAGCCCATAATGAAGAAAAGCCGCGAAAAAAGTTCGAGTCCTCGTGTTGGCGATGATATGAGTAGCGTACTCATGACGAAAAGTCCGGCGGCACACGCTATGTGAAACAGACTCAACGCAATTTTACTCCTCTTAAAAATCCACGCAGCCAGTTGCAACAACAAAACGAAAGCAGCAACAAACATGATGATTGGAAACAACGGCGCGAATTTTGCGGCATAAACTAAGTAGTCGATTGTCAAAATATCAGTTGCTGTTTCAGCACCGCCGCTTAGCCAATTAGTAAAGATAGCAGAGTATGGCCATTCCCAAGGGATGTTGTCTAACCGACTGCCTTCGTACAAACTAAAAAATGTCGCGACGACGAAAAAGATGAGTGCACCAAAAAACAAAATGAATTCTTTCGTATTTTTTACTAGGCTCTCTTGCATAAACCTCTCTCCTCCTTGTAACTGTTTTTTCACCTTACCAATAATTCACCAAAAAAAGAAGAGAAACCTGGAGGCTTCTCTTCTTTCATGCACATTAAATGGGTTGTGTTTCGAACGAATCGTCGCTAATTTCACCGACGATTTCTTCTAAAATGTCTTCCATTGTTACGAGTCCGGACATGTCACCAGCTGCTGTGGTGATGATGGCCATATGCGTGCGATTTTGTTGCATTTTAGTCAACACTTTTTGAATTGGTGTCGTTTCTGGAAAACGCGACATCTCGTGGATAAACGACTCCGGATGTTGCTTTCTTCCTGCTGCCATACTGGTCAACAGCTCTTTCGTGTTGATAAACCCAATCAACTTGCCATCTTTGCTGTGATCGGCAACTGGGTAACGCGTGTATTGGTGGTTATCCAACACGGCAAAAAGTTCTGCCTGTGTAAAACGGCTATCGACTGACACGATTTCTGCTTTTGGAATCATAATGTTCCGAACAATGCGGTCATCAAACGCGAAAATATTCTTTAAGTACGTTAACTCGGTTTGGTTGATTTCGCCGCTTTGGAAACTTTCCGCCATGATCAGCTTTAACTCTTCTTCCGAGTGAGCTTCTTCGTGACCGGCTGGTTTTACGTTGAATAAACGCAGGAGCAAACGCGCCGACCCATTCATCATCCAGATGAATGGGTTCATCACTTTACCAAACCAGTATAGCGGGGGCGCTAGTAACAAAGTTACTTTTTCAGCGTATTGAATGGCTAAGGTTTTTGGCGCTAGTTCGCCGATAACTACGTGTAAAAATGTCACGATGCTAAGAGCAATAGCGTAGGACAACACGGTCGATAACGCGGATGGCACATCAAACGCAACGAATAGCGGATGAAGCATCCGTTCGACGGTAGGCTCTCCAAGTGCACCAAGGGCTAAAGCGGTAACGGTAATTCCTAGCTGACAGGCTGATAAATAATAATCCAAGTTATTGGCTACTTTTTTTGCCAGTACGGCTTTTTTATTGCCTTCAGCGATTAATTGGTCGATTCTCGACATTCGCACTTTTAAAATAGCGAATTCGGCACCGACGAAAAATGCAGTTGCGATAATTAGCAACGCGATGAGTAGTAAGCTAATGCCTATTTGTCCGTCCAATTGGTATCCCTCAAATGAGGGATTCACCTCCATTAATTGTTAAGTGGAACTTACGTATTCAACTTTTTCGAATGACTGTGGAACATCACTTGCTTGATTTGCTGGTGATCCATTTCTACGATGGTCCACGAATTTGTTGACTCTGTAAAAGTAGCACCGGTTTTGACTTCTCCCGGGCTCTTGAAATGAATCCAGCCACCAATCGTATCGATGTCGTCGCTTTCATCAAAGGTTATGCCAAAACGCTCTTCCAGGTCTTTCAATAACACGCGACCATTGATCACGTATTGATTGTCACTGACTTTGTTAATATCGGCCACTTCGTCCGCATCAAATTCATCTCGAATTTCACCGACGATTTCTTCTAAAATATCTTCCATAGTAATCATACCGGCCGTACCTCCGTATTCGTCCGCAACGAGGGCAATATGAACGCGCGCATTTTGCATAATCAATAACGCGTTTTGCAAGCCTGTCGCTTCAAACACAGTCGGCAGTTCCAAGACAAAATCCTCGAGCTGCCATTCACGTCCTGCGACAATATGCGGCAGCATTTTCTTGGCACTAACAAATCCAAGAATTTTGTCTTTGTCGCCATCTTCGGTTACAGGGTAACGTGTGTAATTGTTTTCATCTAAAATCTCGATAATTTCAGCGAGCGGCATGTCTTTATCTAGCGTGACGAGTTCGGTACGCGGCACCATAATGTCTTTAGCCACACGTTCATCAAACGAAAACACATTTTCCATATACGAAAGTTCGGTTTCATTGATCGCTCCGCCTTCAAAGCTCTGAACCATAACAATTTTCAACTCTTCTTCTGAATACGCTTGATCGTGACCTGCGGGTTTAACGCCGAAGATTCTCAGCAACACGCGAGCCGCCCCGTTCAATGCCCAGATAAAAGGTTTCATAACCTTTCCGAACCAATAAAGCGGGGGTGCCAATAATAACGACATCTTTTCCGCAAATTGAATAGCCAAAGTTTTTGGCGCCATTTCACCGACAACGACGTGCAAATAAGTCACGAGTAAAAACGCGATGGCGTAGGAAGCCGTTGAGGCCACTGCGTCTGACACAGCAAAAAATTCAAAGATTGGGTACATTAATCGTTCAATGGTCGGTTTCCCGAGCGCTCCCAGTCCAAGTGCTGTGACGGTAATTCCGAGCTGACAGGCAGATAAATAATAATCCAAGTCGCTCGCTACTTTTTTCGCAGTTACCGCTTTTTTATTGCCTTCTGCAATCAGTTGATCGAGCCGCGACATGCGAATTTTGACAATCGCAAATTCCGAGCCAACGAAAAATGCCGTCAAGGCAATTAATAGTACTAATAAAACTAAATTCAATAAGGTTACTATGTCCACGTGTCTTCCCTGTAAAAGGGATTCACCTCCAAGTAAATTACAGCAACGCGATCAAAGCAGTTATAGCTGCTAACTGGTGCTCAAGCGCTTTGCTGATGTGTAGCTTCACGGGGCTTGGGGCATCTTTTAATTGCTCCTCCAAGCGCGTAATTTTTCGTTGCAGGCATTCGAATTCTTCATATACTTCATCGACAAGAAGTGTTGTTTCTGAAGTCTCTTGTGTAGCAAGCACGTCTTTAATTTCCGAAATCGACAGGCGCTGTTTTTTCAAAACTTGTATACGTTTGAGCGTCTGCAGGCTAGACGCTGGATAAAGCCGGTAATTGGTTTTAGTTCGCTGACTTTGTAGCAATCCCGATACCGTATAATAATCGATGGTTCTCGTTGATACCCCGCTCAATTTTGCAATCTCTCCGATTTTCATTAAGTCCTTCCCAATGCAGACACCCCCTTATTTGACTCACATTAACCTAACGTGGTTAACTTCCGGTCTGATCCATTGCACGAAAGCAATTTCTCTTAGTAATAAAAAATAATAGCACATTTCGATAAAAAGCATACAGTCTAACGTTCTGGTTTCGGACAGAAATAGACATGTTTTTGAGTAAGCGACATGATATCGACATGATTTGGAACAGTGGCTATGACTAGTGACTGACTGGCTATCGCTTTGTGTGACGGGCTGCATACGTTTGTTCCATTTGATTCACTTGATTCACTTGGAACAGTCTCGTTTTTTGGGCGATTTGCAAACAAATCAGGCTATCCCGCAAACAACACAATAAATAGCGCAAACAACACGCTCGCTCCTGCAAACAACATAGCGAGTTGCGCAAACAAACTACTCATTCCTGCAAACAAATTCACTCTGCCGCTATTTCACACTCGTTCACTAGTGCAAAACGCTAAAATTTCATAAAAAAAGAGCCAAGCGCAATCCGCTTGACTCCACCAACACTTATTTTTTCGTCTTTTCTTTGATTTTGTTCGCCACGTCGTCTTTCATGACCATTGCTTTGTCTTTATAGGTAGCAGCTTTTTCTTTGTAATCGTCTTTGTTTTCTTCCCAATGGGTTTTGCCTTTTTCAATCGACTTGTCTTTGAATTGGTTGAGTTTGTCTAGAAATGCCATTTGAATCATCCTCCCGTTTGTCCTGCCGCCAAGACGGTCAAGTAAACTAATGTAAGCATAACGTGTTTCCATCTCACTGTCGAAAAATAACCGTTACTGAAACTTCCTGCGCCCGCACGCGTGTAAGCTATACCGGTTGAACTAGTGATTTTTACTTGTATCGTAGAATCACAAAAGGTCCACTGCACAACGCTTGTGCGGTAGACCTTTTGTGTTTCACACAGCCACTTTCGCGGTAAATTGGCTGCGGTATAGTTCGGCATAAAAGCCGTCTCTATCGAGCAATTGCTGATGTGTGCCTTGTTCGATAACTTTTCCTTGGTCCATAACTAAGATCAAGCTAGCGTCTTTAATCGTAGATAACCGGTGCGCTATCACAAAACTTGTACGTCCGGCCATCAATTGACTCATCGCTTTTTGGATAAAAATTTCCGTCCGTGTATCAACGCTCGACGTCGCTTCGTCTAAGATCATCATTGGCGGATCGGCAAGAATGGCACGTGCAATGGTCAATAATTGCTTTTGTCCTTGTGAAATATTTGATACTTCTTGGTTCAAAATGGTGTCATAACCGTCCGGCAGCGTGCGGATAAAGTGGTCGGCGTGTGCCGCTTCTGCAGCCGCACGAATTTCTTCTTCCGTAGCTCCGGTTTTGCCATAGCCAATATTGTCACGAATGGTGCCGTTAAAGAGCCAGGTATCTTGCAACACCATTCCAAAGTTCTGACGCAATTCGTGTCTTGACATCTCTCGTGAATCCAGGCCATCAATGGTAATCCGGCCGCCATCCAGTTCGTAAAAACGCATCAATAAATTGATCAAAGTCGTTTTACCAGCACCCGTTGGTCCGACAATCGCGACCGTTTGACCTGGTAAAACATCAATGTTCATCTTGTCGATTAATCGTTTTTCACCGTAACCAAAATCGACGTCTTCAAAAGCAACTGCGCCTTTTGCACGTTCAAGAACAGCAGTCGTTACTTCTTTCACTTCTTCTTCTTCATCCAGCAATTCGAAAACTCGTTCAGCCGCAGCAATTGTCGACTGAACAATGTTGGCGATGTTCGCCGTCTGCGTAATTGGTTGCGTAAACTGTTTGGAATACGTAATAAACGCTTGAATGTCCCCAATCGAAATTGCACGCTGCGTGACCAAAATACCCCCAACAACACTAATCAACACATAACTCAAGTTGCCGATCAAAGTCATCATCGGCATGATAATCCCGGAAATAAACTGCGCTTTGCGTCCTGCATCATATAGCTCTTCATTGACGGCATCGAATTGTTCATTGGATTTCGCTTCGTGCCCAAACGCTTTGACGACTTGATGGCCGGTGTACATTTCTTCTACGTGACCATTCAAACGCCCCAGATTTTTTTGCTGGCTCTTAAAATACTTCTGCGATTTTTTCAAAATGGGTCCGATAACGAACAACGATAGCGGCAAAGAAACAACCGCGATTAGCGTCAGCAACGGACTGATGGTCAGCATCATAATCATAATCCCGACGAGCGTAACAATTGACGTAATAAACTGCGTCAAGCTTTGCTGTAAGGTGCTGCCGATCGTGTCGATGTCATTGGTCATACGGCTTAAGGTTTCGCCATTTGCCCGTCCATCAAAATATTTGAGCGGCAATTTTTCTAGTTTTTTATTGACGTCTTGGCGCAAATCATAAACCGTGTCTTGTGCCACGGTTGACATCATGTATTGCTGGATGTAACTAAACGCACTACTAAACAAATACAAGCCGGCAAGAATAGCGAGAATCTGACCAATAACGCCAAAGTCAATCCCCCCACCTGGCGCACCTTTTAACTGACCATACGCGCCTTCGAACAATTCCGTGATCGCCATCCCCATGATTTTTGGTCCGACGATGGAAAACACCGTACTGAGAATCGCGACGAAAAAGACCGCCGCTAGTTTTTTTCGGCGTGGTTTTAAATACGCCACTAGACGTCTAAATGTGCCTTTGAAATCTTTGGCTTTTTCTGGCGGCATATTCCCACCGCCACGAGGAGGTCCCATCTGGCTCATGCAATTTCCTCCTCTGACAACTGGGATAAGGCAATTTCATGGTAAACTTCGTTGGTTTCTAACAGTTCTTTATGTGTTCCCATGCCCACTATTTTGCCTTTTTCTAGAACGATGATGCGGTCAGCGTCAACAACTGTACTCACGCGTTGTGCAACTAGCAGCACCGTAGCATGTTTCGTTTCATCTTTTAGTGCTTTGCGCAACTTTGCATCGGTTTTAAAATCCAGTGCTGAGAAGCTATCATCAAAGATATACAAATCCGGCTTACGAATCAAAGCACGTGCAATGGACAAGCGCTGTTTTTGACCGCCTGATAAATTAGAGCCGCCTTGCTCAATTTCAGCCGCAAAGCCACCTTCGATTTGATCGATAAACTCTGTTGCTTGTGCCGTACTCGCCGCTTGTTTCATTTCTTGATAACTCGCATCTTGTTTACCAAAGCGAATATTGTCCGCAATGGTACCGGTGAACAGCATCGTTTTTTGTGGCACAAACCCAATTTTTGAACGAACTTCTTGTTGAGAGGCCTCACGAATATCGACGCCGTTAACACGAATCGTCCCACTTGTCACATCGTAAAAACGTGGTATTAAGTTAACCAGCGTCGACTTACCAGAACCCGTCCCGCCGATCAATGCTGTGATTTCACCGGACTTTGCGCTAAAGCTAATGTTCGACAACGCCGGTTCTTCCGCTCCTGGATAGTAGAAAGAAACATTTTCAAACGCTAGCGTTCCGCGTACGCGGTCAGCTTTAGCAGTACCGTCGTCTGCGAAGGCCCGTTTCATTTCCAATACTTCGTTGATTCGTTTAGCAGATACTGCAGCACGCGGAATCATGACGAACATAAAAGATGCCATAACCAGTGCAAACATGATCATCATGACGTATTGAATAAATGCCATCAAGTCACCGATTTGCATAGCGCCGTTACTAATGCGAATGCCACCAAACCAAATAACAGCCACGACAGTCAGGTTCATCACGAGCATCATCACTGGCATTAAGAAAGCCATGACTTTGTTGACTTGAATCGACACGTCGGTCAAGTCACGATTGGCTTTTTGAAGACGTGCTTTTTCTTCTGTTTCTCTATTAAAAGCACGGATCACGCGGATGCCCGTCAGGTTTTCGCGCACGACCAAATTCAGGTTATCTATCCGCTTTTGAACTTGTTGGAAAAGAGGCATACCGTATTTCAATATTAGTAAGATTGCAACGACCAGTACAGGCATCGCGCCAATAATAACGAGCGACAATTTTGCATCTTTTGACACCGCCAAAATAATCCCACCAACTAGCATAATCGGTGCACTAATTACCATGCGCAGCATCATAATGACGACTTGTTGCACTTGTGTAATGTCGTTTGTCGTACGCGTAATTAACGATGCGGTGCCAACTTCATCAAATTCTTGAAGCGAAAATTGGCCGACATGCTTGAATACTTTTTGCCGCAAGTCGCGCCCCATTCCCATCGCTGCTTTAGAAGAGTAAAAGCTGGCAAAAACAGCGGCCACTGCCCCGACTGCGGATACGAGTAACATCCAGCCACCGATTTGCCAGATGTATGGAATATTCCCTTTGACAACACCATTATCGATGATGTCAGCCATTAATGTCGGCAAAAACAGCTCTGCCATCGATTGACCAAAAACTAAAGCGACTACGCCTAGCACAATCCATTTGTAAGGACTGAGATTTTTTAAAATCTTAATCATTTTGTCGTCACCTCTCGTTTAGTTTCGGTTAAATACGTTGAAATTTTTTGATGTGAGTCGATCAATTCTTCTATTTGTTGCTCCGTAAGTTGTTCACTAGCCGCCTTGAACACTTGATGCAATCCATCTTCTTGGAAATAGAGACGGTTCACTAATGCTTGCCCTTTTTCACTGAGCGACAGCAAGATTTCACGCCGGTTGCATTCTACTTGTCGACGATCGAGATACCCTTCTTTAACTAACCCATCTACTGCCTGACTCAACGTACTTTTGGGTAAAAAGGTTTTCTCACCGATATTCTTCTGCGTCATCTCATGGCAACAAATAATGGTCATCAAAATGGAATACTGTGGCACTGATAAGCCGTTTTCCATTGCTGACTTTTGAATAAAGCACGCCATGTTTTTTTGCACATCCGCAAATGACAGCAGCAATTGCCTATACGTGTCTATTTCTATTTTATTGTTCATTTCCACACCATCCTTCCTTTATGAACCGTTCCAAACGGAACTATTGAATCTATGGCTCTCAAGCTACTCCGATTATGACTATTCGTCAACTTTCAAAGATTGGATTTTTGGCGGCATTAAAAAACGACTTCTGTCGGTGTTCTGACGGAAGTCGTTTATGATTTAGTTTTTTGGGTCATTGTAACGCTGTAAGCTCGACAGCAGTCTATTAACAACATAAGCAATTTCCGGTTTTTCGTAAAATCTTGTGGCTTGGTCCAGACAGTGCGGAATACATGGGTAACAAATTGCTCACAAACAGATTGATCAGGATTGGCCTGCTGGGCAATATTCCATATGATTCGGTGATAACGGTCGTACAAATCAACTAATGCCTGTTCTTCCCGATTGCGGATACCAATCATCAATTTTTCGTCTATGGTCAATTTGTCACCCCCTCTCTTTAGGCATTTCCTTTATGTGATTATCTCAAACCAAAATATCTCGAAATAAAGACAATTAATTCAAAAAATAAAAAAACATCAGAAAAAACTTCCTTTTGAAGAGTTTTCTGATGCTATAGAACTATTACAATGTCTTATGAAGGATATTTTTCAATGCTTTATCCAGTGTTGGATAAGTAAAGTGAAATCCTTCCTGTTGCAAACGCTCAGGTAAAATCCAGCGACTTTTTAAAATTAGTTCAGGTTCTGTTCCAATCGCAACTGCTCCGATATTCAACATCCACTTGGTAGCCGGCAGACCCAGCCTTTTGTCCATTGCTATGCGCAACTGCTTCATCAGTTCACGATTTGTTACAGGTTCTGCGGATGTGGTGTTGATAACGCCGCTTAGGTGATCGTGGTCACGCACGAAAAGAATAATGCGGTAAACGTCTTCTATATGAATCCAGCTAAACATTTGTTTGCCATTGCCTTGTTTGCCGCCAAGTCCAAAGCGAACCATGTTTTCATAAGGAATCATGACACCGCCATCTTTGCCAAGGACAATGGATAGGCGCAGCGCCACTTGTCGCGTATTCGGTAAGTTAAAGCTAAATAGTGCTTGTTCCCACGCCTTGCCCACTTCCACTGAAAAGCCTTTGCCGAATTCTCCGTTCGCTTCTGTCATGGGTCGATCTTCCGCATGGCGGTAAATCGTCGACGTGCTGGAATTGACCCATAGCGGTGGTGGGTTATCACAGCTTAAAATGGCTGTGCCTAGCGCTTCTGTCGTTTCCATCCGCGAATCAAAAATTTCTCGTTTATTGGCTTCGGTATACCGGCAATTCACCGATTTCCCAGCCAAGTTGACGACCATCTCCGCTCCTTCTAGTGCGCTAACGATCCCTGTATGATTGGTCCAATTCAAATGACTGGGTTGTCGTGAAATAATGATGACTTGGTAACCTTGCTCTGTAAACTTCTTTTCTAAATACTGCCCAACAAATCCAGTACCTCCAGCCAATACAATCTTTTTCATTTCGCCACCTATTTTCTGTATATTCTTATCCTACTTGACGTCCTAACCGCGTAAAAGATACGGATTAACCGAATTCTTTCTGGTGCTTTTTTTTGCGTTTCAAGTAATCTTCGTCTTCTCTAATTTCGTCCCAGCGCTTTTTGAAAATGGCCGCCGACTCGGCTTTTACCGGATCAATGTCACGTTCTTTGATGCTGCCGTCTTCATTGTATTTGCGGCCGCCTTTGTAATTGGTATAACGGCGTGCGCGCGTATAGCCCATTTGAATAAATTTACGTGCCATGTCCATCCCGACAAAATCATCTTGTTTGCGATACTCCTCGAACATCTCCGAAATTTTATCGCACGACTCTTGTGCAATGTCTGGCGTCTTAAATCGCCAATGTGGCAAAATCTCTCCTTTATACGGCTCCACCATCAATACGCCCTGCTCACCTCTGCCAACACGGTATAGCTCGGGATGTTTGCGTAAATCCAAATTTTCATAATCCAACTCATAATCAAACGCCATCGTTATCCGCTCCTTTGCGCATCTACTTTGTTAAGAATATACCCCAGATTAGGCTGTATAATCTTTTTGAGAGCAAAATTAGAGGGGGTGGATATACACTGCGAACACCCGGGTTAAGAAAAAAACCCATTTCGCACAGTATAAGAAAAAGCTGATTCCGTGGAATCAGCTCAGCTTGTTTACTGCCGTAAAATTTTGTCCATAGACTTGCCCTTGGCTAGCTCGTCGATCAACTTGTCCAAATAGCGAATTTCTCGCATTGTAGGTTCTTCCACGTTTTCAACGCGGACGCCACAAACCACCCCTTTAATTAACTCGCGCGAAGGGTTTAACATCGGTGCTTCTAGCAGGAAAGGAGCAAATGCGGTTTGTTGTGCGAGTTGGGCTTCTAGTTGTTCTTGGCTGTATCCGGTAAACCACCGAATGATTTCGTCAACTTCTGCTTTAGTTCGATTTTTTCGCTCAGCTTTGGCGACGTAGCAATCGTAAATTTTGGCGGCGGTCATTTTGTAGATTTTATGCTCTGTCATTAGGGCTCACTCCTTGCACTACTTGCTGTCCTCATTATACACGAAACAGAACGTTTGTACCCCTAAAAAACCCCGGAGAAAGCACATGCTTTCTCCGGGGTTTTCGATCTCGGTCGCTTATTCAAAAGTTGCGTCTTTTGGAACTTTGTACACACGTGCTTCATATGGAAGCAATTGTGCTGAATCGTTGTTGCTGTAATTTCCCAACAACAGCGTTGAATTTTCAGGATTGACGCCACACATACATGCGTGCTGCGCAAGGTTTGTGACGATAAATACTTTGTCATCGCCGTATTCTCGCGTGTACGCGAATACGGCTTCGTGACCCATTTCGATTAACTTATACTCTCCGTATACAAATACGTCCATATTCTTCCGGAGCCAGATCATCTGTTTGTAAAAGGCTAGTACCGAATGCGGATCGTTTTCTTGTGCTTTGACGTTCAGCCACTGGTAATTGGGGTTAATGCCCATCCACGGGGATGCATCTGAAAATCCAGCATGTAACGTATTGTCCCATTGCATCGGCGTTCGTGAATGATCACGACTCGTCGCCCGCAGCAAAGTCATAATGGCCTCGTGTTGCATGCCGGTTTCTTTTTTATGAAAATATAAGTTATGCGTATGGACATCATCGAAATGATCCAACTCTTCAAACGGCGCATTGGTCATACCGATTTCTTGGCCTTGGTAAATGAACGGTGTTCCTTGCATAAAGAAATACATGCACGCTAATGCCGTTGCGCTTTCACGCCAGTACTGTTGATCATTTCCCCAAGTGGAAACGACGCGTGGTCTGTCGTGATTTTCAATAAATAGCGCATTCCAGCCGACACCGTTTACTTTGTTTTGCCATTTGCTAAGTACGTGTTTTAGTTCTGGTACGTTTACGCCATTGCGCACTTCAATATTCCACAAATCGATGTCTTCGAATTGGAAAATCATATTGAATTTCCCGGTCTTTTCACTTACCCATTCGTCAATTTCATCTGCGGAAACGCCGTTCGCTTCACCAACAGTCATAATGTCGTGTTTGCCAAACGTCTCATCGTATAATTCTTGCAACATCGGCTGAATACCATCGACGTTCATTATTTTTTCCCACGAAGGGACGAATACATGCCCTTCCGCATCGGCCGTGTTCGTGTAATCTTTTTTAATGTGGCTGATGGCATCGACGCGAAACCCATCGATTCCTCTCGCAATCCACCAATTGATCATTTTATAAAGTTCTTTACGGACTTCGGGATTTTCCCAATTTAGATCGGGCTGCTTTTTTGAAAAGATATGTAAAAAATATTGCTTGGTCTTTTCATCGTATTCCCAGGCTGGTCCTCCAAATATACTTTCCCAATTTAGCGGTTCGTCGCGCCAGACATACCAATCTCGTTTCGGATGATCGCGTGATGAGCTGGATTCCAAAAACCAAGGATGCTCGTCGCTCGTATGGTTAATGACTAAATCAATGATCAACTTCATGTCGCGCGCATGGACTTGTTCCATCAGCAAATCGAAATCTTCCATCGTGCCGAAATCCTCTAAAATTTCCTGGTAATCGCTAATATCGTAGCCGTTATCATCATTGGGTGACTTGTACATCGGACATACCCAGATTACGTCAATGCCGAGGCCTTTTAAATAATCCAATTTGCTCGTAATGCCATTAATATCACCAAGACCATTTCCGTCAGAATCCATGAAACTGCGCGGATAAACTTGGTAGACGACTGCTTCTTTCCACCATTTTCTATTCATATCCGATCCCTCTCAAAGACGTCGGCAAGAACCTCTTTCTATTAGTCGAGAAGGCACTACGACTTGTTTGGGAGGCACTGACTCGTCCGTTATTTTCTCTACTACCAACTCTGCTGCATGCAAACCAAGGTCATAAATTGAAATGTCGACTGTGCTGAGTGGCGGTTTTAAATGTTTCGAAATCATATGATTATTAAAACCGATAATGGAAACGTCTTCTGGTACTTGGATTTTTAAGTCTTCCAGGTAGCCGATGACTTCGTAAGCGACCATGTCATCATGCGTAACAATGGCCGTTGGCGGTAATTCGAGTGCCATTAATCGGCGAATTGCCTCACTTTTATCGCCTTGCATAAACTCTTGATTGACTGTATAAGCCACATCAAACAGAATGCCATGTTTATTCAACGCTTGCTTATATCCTTCTAACCGGTCGAGCGATACGACAAAATCTGTCGCACCCCCGACAAATGCAATCTGCCTGTGACCCAGTCCAATCAAGTATTCCACCGTTTCCTTGGCGGTATTGATATTGTCGTTATCGACATAGGTTACCGAACACGGATTTTTGTACGGCCGGCCGACTACAGCAAACGGCAAACCGCTTTGGCACAAGTATTCCATAACAGGATCTCCAATTTTTGAGTAAAGAAGAACAATCCCATCAACTCGTCGACCTTGCACCATTTCAATAACTTCTTCGTAAATTTCTTCTTGCGTGGCACCGGTCGACAAATACAGTCCGTATTGGCTTTCATGTGCCCTAGTTGAAATGCCACGTAGCACTTCAGGGAAAAAGGGATTTTGAAAGGCCAATGCGGCTGAATTTTCCATGATGACACCGAGTGTCCGACTGTTTTTCGCTACTAAATTACGTGCTTGAAAATTTGGGTAGTACCCCAGTTCTTTCATGACTTCCCGCACTTTCACTTTTGTCTTGACGCTGATTCGTGGATTGTCGGCGATCACTCGTGATACAGTGGCCGGCGACACATTTGCCTGTTTCGCAACGTCTTTGATTGTGACTGCCATTTTACCGTCCTCCTATTTTACTGCCCCATCCGATACCCCTTTAATAATTTCGCGTTGTGCGAAGAAATAAAAGATGATGACTGGAACGATCGCGAGTGTTAACCCCGCAAGTGCCAAATGCCACTGCTTCGTGTATTCACCAAAGAAGAAGAACATCTTCAACGGAATCGTTTCACTTCCTGGTGTATTGATCACCAGGGATGGCAATAAATAATCGTTCCAAATCCAAATGATGTTTAAAATGGCTACCGTTACTGTAATTGGTTTTAAGATTGGGAAAATAATATGCCAAAACACTTGCCAGCGGTTGGCTCCATCAATTGTCGCCGCTTCATCCAGTGAACGTGGGATATTGTTTAGCGCACCGTGATACAAGAAAATAGAAAGACTCGCACCAAAGCCAATATACATAAAAATTAAGCCACCCCGGTTTAACAGTTCAAACTTACCGAATACCGTAACGAGCGGAATCATCACCGACTGAAACGGGATGAGCATGGCTGCAACGAAAGTGAAAAACAATACCGTGCTGAGCTTACTTTTCGCGCGCGATAAGGCATATGCCGCCATCGCTGAGAAAACAATGATCAACACAACGCTGACAACTGTAATTAATAGCGAATTAAATAATGTCTGCAAAAAATCCAGTTCTTCAAAAGCCGTAATGTAATTATCAAAGCTCCAATTTTCGGGAGGACTGATAGTGTCCATGAAAATTTCTTTTTTTGATTTGAATGAGTTGACGAACATTAAGTAAAACGGAGCCAACCACAAAAGTGCTAACACCAAGCCAAGAATTTCTAATTTCAAATTCCATTTTTTCTTCATTACATTTCAACCTCCTTGCGTTTGTTCAAATACACTTGGACAAGGGCAATGATTGCGACGATAACGAAGAAAATAACAGCTTTTGCCTGCGCATACGCAAAAGCATTTTGCGTAAACGCTGTTTTGAAAATTTCCATTGCGACCATTTCAGTAGAGTTATAAGGCCCACCAGCGGTTAGTGACAAGTTTTGGTCATACAGCTTGAACGTATTTGAAAGTGTCAGGAACATACTAACAGTAAACGCCGGTGCCACAAGTGGAAAAACCACATAACGGAAACGTTGAAACGAAGAAGCTCCGTCAATTTCAGAGGCTTCTAGCAGCTCTTTTGGCATGCCTTCTAAATAAGCGATATAGATAACCATAATGTATCCAGCCATCTGCCAGCTCATCAAAATAACCAAGCCCCAGAATCCCGTATCCGTTGTAGACAACCAGCCTTGTAAGCTTTCCATCCCAATAATCTCACCAACACTTGCAAACACTTTGATGAAAATAAACTGCCAGATAAATCCTAAGATCAATCCACCTATTAAATTTGGCATGAAGAACGTCGTACGCAGTAATTTGCTTGAGCGAACACGTCCCGTAACGAGCAGTGCTAGTGATAAGCCAATGACGTTAATTAAGATAACCGAAACAATTGAGAATTTTGTTGTAAACCATAACGAATCAAGGAAACGCTGGTCTTTGAACAAATCGATGTAGTTTTGGAAACCGACGAATTCTCCTGTGTCGATGCCGTTCCAGGTGGTGAAGGAGTAATAGACGCCGAGTAGCATTGGAACAATGACAACTAGCGTAAGTGCCAATAAGACAGGGGCTAGAAACAACCAATAAGATAAATCTTTTGTACGCATACAGGCATCATTCCTTTCTTGATTTGGTCGGTTAAGTTTAGATTGGGTTAGCGATAGTCCGCAAAACAGCTACGCTTGCCGCGGGCGTCTCCGCTATTTTGCTGCCTATCTTTTATTTTTCGACTAGCAATACCAACAACTCTCACTTTGTAGCTAGCAAATCTCCTAGCACCGGCGCGTCCACGGGCTAGGCGGAGCAATAAGACGAGTGTTCTTCTCGGCTTATTGTGTGAGCCATGGCCAAAGCGACCGGTGCGGTTTATAAGAGTGAAGCCCTTGTCATTTACCCCAGCAACAAAACAGCTGCTCTCACTTTGTAGCTAGCAAATCTCCTAGCACCGGCGCGTCCACGGGCTAGGCGGAGCAATAAGACGAGTGTTCTTCTCGGCTTATTGTGTGAGCCATGCCCAAAGCGACCGGTGCGGTTTATAAGAGTGAAGCCCTTGTCATTTACCCCAGCAACAAAACAGCTGCTCTCACGTTGTAGCTAGCAAGTCTCTTAGTGCCGGCGCGTCCACGGGCTAGGCGGAGCAATAAGACGAGTGTTCTTCTCGGCTTATTGTGTGAGCCATGCCCAAAGCGACCGGTGCGGTTTACACGAGTGAAGCCTTGTCATTTACTCCAGCAACAAAACAAAGTAGCACAGAGGCTACTTTGTTTAACACGCTCATCGTGAAAATTTACTTGAAATTGTATTACTTAGCTCTATCTGCTTCCCAAGCTTCTTTTGCTGAATCGATCACTTCGTCCCAGCTTGCTTCATCGCTTAGGTATTTCTGGATGTTCGAACCAAGTACATCTTCACCCCATCCAGTTGGATAGCCCATGAAAACCCAGCCGATTGTATTGCCTGACTCAGATGCATCGTAAATGGCTTTCGACATGGGATCAGAGATTTTCGATGTGTCGTAACCTTCGTAAGCCGGGATGAATTTGAAGTCTTCTACCACAGCTGTTTTACCTACATCAGATGTGTACAACCAATCCAAAAATTCTTTTGATTCTTTAACAACTGCTTCGTCCGCTTTTTTGTTTACGCCCCAATACATCGGTACGCCCACGGGTAAGCCTGTGTTTTCTACGCCTTCAACAGGAATTGGCATAAGACCGATGCCGTTGTCTGCAAGTTCTGGATCGATACCTGCGATTGAACCGTACGCCCAGTTTCCTTGTTGAATAATTGCTACACGTTCAAGTGAAAATAATTCTTCGACTTGCTGAGAGTAATCAAGACTAACAGTTGGTTGTTTCGAGTATTCATTTTGCAAATCAACGATTTTCTTAAAACCGTCAGCGTATTTAAAATCGACTGTTTTCGCATCAAATGCTGTTAATACGTTGTTGTCGAACTCTGGAGCAAGAAAGGTGTTTGACAAGTGAAGTCCTGTTACCCACGTTTCTTTTCCTGGGAAAGCGAAGACTGATTCAAGACCAAGCTCGTCTTTTTTCGAATCCAATGTTTTCACAGCTTCTTCGAGTGATGCAAAATCCGTGATGGATGCCGGATCGATTCCTGCTTCTTCAAATAGACGCGTATTGTAGATAAAGCCGTAACCTTCTTGGTTATAAGGAAGTCCAAGCACTTCAGATTCTACGGTTACACCGTCAAGCGTGCCGTCAAGTGCCGCTCCTGCAGCTGCTGTGTCCGTTAAGTCTGATAGATTGTCTTTCCAGTCCGCTACGTCTTGAGGTCCACCGATGTTAAAGATTGCTGGTTCGTTACCAGATGCAAAGCGTGAACGAAGTGCTGCGCCGTAATCTTCTCCGCCACCAACCGTTGTAATTTCAATGTTCACGTTCGGGTTTTCTTTTTCGTAAAGTGCCACTACGTCTTCAAACTGGTCTTTGAATTCCACTTTGAATTGGAAAATGTCTACCGTTACTTCTTCACCTTCTGCGCTCGATCCGTCCTTTTCCCCGTCGCTACTACATCCTGCCAACACTGCAGCTGACAACATCAATGATGCTACAAGTCCTTTGCTAAACCTTACTTCCTTCATCAGTAAATCCCCCTTTGAGTTGTTGTGAAATCGTTTGCACAAACGAACAAATAAAAAGCGGAAACGGACTGGAGAGTGTTCCCGAAAATTAATTATCTGTATCATAACACCATGAAAACGTTTGCACAAGATGGAATTTTTAAAAAATTCTTTTTTTAACTAATGGTAGCTCGAACGAATGATTCTATTTGTTGATCTTCGGCAAAACAGCTGTACTTTCGGGTCCACAGGGTGTGGTCATGCAACTGACGCGTAAGAAACTCTCAGCGCCAGTTGCCAAGGGCTTGCGCAGAATGAACTTGAGATAGACGCACAAGTTTGTTCTGCACTTCCCCCTCGGAGTCTCCTTTTCCCCATATTTTCTAGGTAATAACAGCAAACTAGACACTCCCTTCTTACGCAACCAGTTGCTTAGCGCCGGCACGTCCACGGTCTGGGCAACTAAAGTGGTTTAAAAAAGTCGGTTTCTTCATTCCACTTATATAGTTTCAAATTGGGAGTAAATAAAAAAATAAGAGCAGCTCGCTTAGCCACTCCTATTCAAACTCATTTATTCAGTTTCCAATACCAATAATGCAGCTCCTAAAATACCCGCGTCGTTTTCGAAACGTGCTACTTCAATGTCCAGCGGATTTAGTAGCATCGGTTGGAGTTGCTGCTGCAGCGACTCCATCCAAAGATCTGCTGCTTCTGAAACACCCCCGCCAATAATGACCATTTCCATATCGAACGCTGCCTGCAAACTGCTAATAACAAGCGCTAAATCGCCGGTGAATTCTTCCACGACTTTCTTAGCTTTTGGATCGCTCTGTGCATGTTCAAAAAGCTCAGGGGGCGTGATTGTGAGGCCTGCCGTTTCGATTCGATTGCGCAGCGCTGTTCCGGACACGTACATTTCGCTACAGCCTAACCGACCGCAAGCACATTTTATGCCATTTGGATAAAGAATCATATGGCCAAATTCTGCCGCACCGCCATAAGGACCACCGCTCAACAACTTGCCGTCCCATAAAACACCGCCACCAAGACCGGTACCAAGTGTTAAAACGACCACACGACTAAGTCCTTGCGCCGCACCAAACTTTGCTTCCGCAAGTGCGACCACATTGGCATCATTTTCTACTTCAACACGTTTACCCGTCGCTTTTTCCAGCCATTCTTTAACCGGCGTGTTCGACCAGCCTGGCAAAGTTTCTGCAGAATAGATGACTTTTCCTTGCTTTGGATCGACAAAACCGTGCGTGCCGACTCCAATTGCGCTGACATCAGGTTGATCAGCTAAAATGCGCAAAATGTTCTCCTCAAGATATGGATAAAGTGGAATCTGTGTCGGAATTTTCTCTTCGTATAAAATCTGACCGCTAGCATTAATGATACCTAGGTGGATTTTTGTGCCGCCAATGTCGACTCCTAATACATTTTCCATAGTGCCTCCTCGTAGTGTTCGTTTTTATTGTTTATAATAAACGATTGCTTCGTAAGGTTGAAGCCATCCTTTACTGTCATTCGGTGCGTAATTGCCAATCAGTATTTTTCCTTCTGGCAGTGTCACAGATTTCGGTTGGCTGGAAAAATTGCAGTACACCGTTAGTTTTTCATCGTTCCATGTGCGTGTATAGGCGAATACATCTGGATCCTCCCGGTGGAGTAATTCAAAATCGCCATGTGTAATGATGTCCATGTTCTTACGCAAACCAATTAGTTTTTTATAGTATTGGTAAATCGAATCTGAGTCTTTATGCTGCAAGGCATTGATGTCCTTGTAGTTCGGATTGACTTTTAACCACGGTGTGCCCGTTGTAAAGCCACCGTTCGGTTCGGTGGACCATTGCATCGGCGTACGCGCGTTGTCACGACCTTTCGCATAAATTTTCGTCATGATGTCGTCGTGCGAAACGCCCGCTTCTCGTTTTTCTTGATACATGTTCACCGTCTCAATGTCTTGATAATCCTCAATCAAATCAAAACGTACATTGGTCATGCCGAGTTCCTCGCCTTGGTAAATATAAGGCGTGCCTTGCATAAAATGCAGACACGTAGCGAGCATTTTCGCGGACTCGACGCGCCAATCCTGATCATCTCCAAACCGCGATACAATACGTGGCTGATCGTGGTTGTTCCAGTATAGGCTATTCCAACCTTCGTTGTGTAAACCGTGTTGCCATTTTTCCAGATTCTCTTTTAAATCGATCAAATCGAGCGGCTTTAAATCCCATTTCTCCCCCGATGCTTGGTCGAGGTCCATATGCTCGAATGTGAAAATCATATTGAGTTCTTGATTTTGTGCGGCGGTATAGTCACGCGCCTCTTTTGGCGTTGTGCCTGGCGATTCTCCGACTGTAACAATATTGTATTGAGACAGCACGTGCTTGTTCATTTCTTTTAGGTAAGTATGGACGTTTGGTCCGTTCATAAATTGACTACTGCCATCGCCATTTGGTGCGTCTTTCATATCCGGATTTTTTGAAATCATGTTAATAACGTCCATTCGGAAACCATCTACACCTTTATCTAACCACCAACGCATCATTTCGTAAACAGCGTTTCGCAGTTCTGGATTTTCCCAGTTCAGGTCTGGCTGCTTTTTGGAAAACAAGTGCAAGTAGTACTGATTGCGTTCTTTTTGATACTGCCACGTCGATCCACCAAAAAACGAGCGCCAATTGGTTGGCTGATCGCGCCATATGTAAAAATTGGGATGGTCTTTAAACCACGCATGCTCATCAGACGTATGATTGACAACGAGATCCATAACCAATTTCATGTCACGTGCGTGTACTTTTTCAAGTAGCTCATCAAAATCTGCCATCGTGCCGAACTCGTTCATGATTTTATAATAATCACGAATGTCATAGCCGTTATCGTCGTTCGGTGAATCATACACAGGCGATAGCCAAAGAATATCTACACCGAGTTCATGCAAGTAATCGAGTTTTTGGATAATGCCCCGAATATCCCCGATGCCATCGCCGTTTGAATCCATAAAACTTCGCGGATAAATTTGATACACAGTCGATTTTTTCCACCAGTCGGCCATAAAATCCCCTCTTTCTTGATAAAGTGAATACTATTCAACCATCATACATGAATCCGCTGTTTTGCCAACTACTTAATTTAACCTATGATTTTATTGTATAATGAATAAGTTATCTAACTCTTCAAAATGTTAAAATTGCGAAAAGAGGTATTCAATGATCAATCAATTAAAAAAACTCTACCCTTCGCTTCAACTACTCGACCAAAACACGCTCGCTTCAGATTCAGCCTATACATGGTTTTCATGTCCCGATGGCGTGACTATCGGCATTCACGAAAGGGAACTTGCTCCAAGAGATTTGTCTTTACTCGCGACATTTTTGACGCCTTATAATCCAAAATTTCCGATGCTGACCGACGAAGAAAAAAAGTGGTCGGCTGCGGTTGATCCTGCGCTTTCCGATGACAGGATGTTTCCATTAAATTCTTCCTATCGCTTTGTTCATTTTTCTATTCAAGAAAAACAAATTAGTCCTGCAGCGTTTAAACAAGCGGTTCAAGATTTTTATGCGCAGCACGTGCCGATTTTGTGGCAAAACGACCATCAAGGTGTTTTAGTCGAATACGTAACAAAAGAAGACGGACCGATTTCTTACGATGAAATTATCGATGTGTTGATGAGTGATTTGTATATCAACATCCATTTTTTTGTTGGGCCACTTCGTGCAAGTTTGCACGGAGCTGTCACTCATTACCGCGCAATGGTGGATGGTGCTAAAATCGTTAGCCTGTATTCGAAAAAAACCGTTATCAGTTATACCGATGCGATTCCGTATTTATTGCTCGATCAAACACCAGAACCACTCCGAAATGAAATAAAACAATCCGTTTTGCAAGTTTATCAAGGTGATGAAGAAACGATGAAAATGATTGAAGTATTTGTGCGAAATAACTTAAATATTTCAGAAACGGCTAAAGCCTTACATATGCATCGCAACAGTTTGCAATATCGTTTCGATCGTTTTTATGAAAACACCGGCATTGACGTGCGTAAATTCCATGAGGCCATGGCAGTATATCTAGCGATTTTGATCCAAAAGTAAATGTGCACAAAAAATGATTTGATTTTTTAGGCAATTTTGATATTTATTCAAAATCGTCTTTCGGTTAAGCTGTTACCAATGACAAAGAGATTATTGGGGGAAACCAAATGACGGGCTTAACATTAGTTAATATCAAAAAAGAATACGAAAAAGGTGTAGTTTCGGTACAAGACTTTAACTTAGAAATTCGCGATAAAGAGTTTTTAGTACTAGTTGGACCTTCCGGTTGCGGAAAATCCACAACACTTCGTATGATCGCAGGGCTTGAGGATATTACAGATGGTGATTTGTTTATCGGCGACAAACGCGTAAACGACGTGTCACCAAAAGATCGTGACATCGCGATGGTTTTCCAAAACTACGCATTGTACCCGCATATGACCGTCTATGAAAACATGGCGTTTAGTTTGAAACTGCGCAAAATGAAAAAAGACGAAATCAAAGCACGCGTTGCCAATGCTTCCAAAATCTTAGGGCTGGATGATTACTTAAACCGTAAACCAAAAGCGCTATCGGGTGGACAACGTCAGCGTGTCGCTCTAGGACGTGCCATCGTTCGTGACGCGAAAGTTTTCTTGATGGATGAGCCTTTATCAAATTTAGATGCGAAATTACGTGTGCAAATGCGCGCAGAAATCCAAAAATTGCACCGTCGCTTGCAGACGACGACTGTTTATGTAACGCACGATCAAACAGAAGCGATGACGATGGCGACACGTTTAGTCGTTATGAAAGACGGCTTTATTCAGCAAGTGGGTACGCCAAAAGAAGTTTATGATTTGCCGGACAATATGTTCGTCGGTGGATTTATCGGCTCGCCGTCTATGAACTTCTTGCACGGCAAATTAGTGGGCAGCCATTTCGTCATGGGCGACATTCACATTCTCATCCCTGACGGCAAACTGGCTGCCTTGAAAGACGGTGGCTATGACAACAAAGACCTCGTTCTTGGCATACGTCCTGAAGATATTCACGACGAGCCGCTCTTTTTAGAGCACTCACCTCATACCAAACTGACAGCGTACATTGACGTTGCAGAATTGATGGGCGCAGAAATTATCCTTTACTCGAAAGTCGATAACCAAGATTTTGTTGCACGTGTCGATTCACGTTTTAATGTTGAAGCAGAATCGACGATCGACATGGCCTTCGATATGAATAAAGCGCACTTTTTCGATAGCGAATCAGAATTACGTATACGTTAATAAAAGCTGCTGAGAAATCCTCAGCAGCTTTTTCTTTTTACTGAATAAGTGATAAAGAGCACGCTGCACCCCTACCAAAACCCCATCAAAAAAAGCTGCCTACATAAACGGCAGCTCTACATTAAAAGTTTTTGATTCCAGCGATGATTTGTTTTAAGGCATCAATGGATTTAAGTGGGTCGGTTTCACAATCCAACCGGTGATTGATGTCTGGTAAGAGCGTCGACTCTAAATTCGCGTTTGCTTTTAGCAACTCAAATGCACCCGGTGAGTAATAACGGTCTTTGTCGCCGATATAGCATAGCGCAGCATTTTTGCTGTTGACCATCGTGTTCAAAACTTGTTCTTGGTTTAGTAACGGCGTAACCCATACAGCTTTGGCTTCACTGAATTCAGGACGCAGCATTTCAGTTGCCATCGCAATCGTACCAAGTGATTTTCCGACCAAGTAAAAGTCCTGATAGTTTCTGCCTTTGAGCACTTGACTAATCACTAAACGAACGTCATGAACGATCGCTTCGCTCAATTCTTTCATCGTGAATTCATCGTATGCTTTGTCTGTGTATTGATAATTGATACGCAGCACATCATAGTTTTCATTCAAGAAAATTTCTTCTGCGAAATGGAAAAGCGGACTTTTTGTCGTATATCCCGCACCTGGTAAAAAAATAGCTAATTTTTTTGTGTAATCCTCCGTTAGCATGACCGTGTAAGGAACCTCGATTCCTTTGTAGCCTATGACTTTGTTGTTGATTGCTTTCATAAATTCCACTCCTGTCTCTCTCTATTATAAAGAATATTCTATAAGTTTACTAAATATTTTCCAAATTAGCTATGATACAATCGATTTACCAAGATTCTTTAGAGGAGGTTAACAAATGAAGAGCGAAAAAGACAAAATGTTAGCTGGCGAAATGTACGATCCGCAAGATGCTGAACTGCGCCAGAACCGCATGAATGCTCGTAGACTTAGTCGATTGTTTAACGAAACGACAGAAATGGACGGTCAAGACCGGACCGCCTTATTGAAAAAGCTATTTGGTTCAACGGGTGACAACATCCATATTGAACCGAACATTCGCTGTGATTATGGATTCAATATGCACGTTGGTACTAATTTCTATGCTAATTTCGACTGTGTGTTTCTGGATGTTTGCGAAATTCGGATTGGCAATAACTGTATGATTGCACCGGGTGTTCATATTTACACAGCGACTCACCCACTTGAAGCAGCTTCTCGAACTTCTGGTGAAGAATTCGGCAAACCGGTTACCATTGGCCATAATGTCTGGATCGGTGGTCGCGCCATCATCAATCCGGGCATCACAATCGGCGACAATGCCATCATCGCGTCCGGCGCCGTCGTCACTCATGATGTGCCTGCCAATTCAGTCGTTGGTGGTAACCCTGCTAGAGTCATCAAGCAGATTGAGGAATAAAGAGCAATGCGCTTCAGCGTGTTGCTTTTTCACTTTCGATCACTAGACAATTAACATTAAGAAGAGAGAATTCTTTTCTAGGATTTTCTCAAGACGCTGGGAGTTCATGTGAAGCTGGCTATCTTGAATCTCCCGATATAGACTCTACTAGTCCTTGTATAAACCTCGATAGTCTCTGACAAAACTCCAAAACTTTAGGTAACGCGACACATTGCTTCACACCCAATAAAAAACCCCACAAGCGACAACTTGCCACTTGTGGGACTCTTTTTATTTACAATTCGACTTCCATACCTGTTCCGTTTTCTTTGATTTTGCTGTAAACACCTTTGGCAACAGCTAGATCAAAATACGCGGCACCGACACACTTGAAGAACGTGATTTCTGATTCTGCTTCCCGTCCTGCCGCTTCTCCGACAACCACTTGCCCTAGTTCCGCATGAAGTTGGTCGAATGACCACGCGCCTGTTTCAACGGTGTGAATTAGTTCGCCAGCTTCGTCTTTAACGCCTGGCAAGTCGTCAGCGACAATTTTATCAGCGCGCAAAATCGTCGTTTCATCGACTTCGCGCATGCTTGGCAAATACGAACCGACGCCGTTAATGTGCGTACCTGGTTTTAAATCAGCGCCGTCAAACACCGGATCGGTTGAACGCGTTGCGCAGCAAATGATATCAGCTTGCTGAACTGCTGATGACACATTCGTTTCGACCGTATACGGAATATCAATACCGAATGCCGCAAGCCGTTCACCAAAACGCTGTGCTTTTTCTGGTGTGCGGTTTACTAAAATAATTTTTTCAATGGGTCTCACTGCTACTACGCCAAGTACTTGCTCGAACGCCATGCCGCCTGTACCGATTACGGTCAGTACGTGGCTTTCTTGTCGCGCCAGCAGATCCGTCGCAATGCCACTGAGTGCACCTGTGCGCAACCGCGTTAAATACGAAGCCGTCATCATCGCCACATGCTCGCCATTATCGCCGTCTGACAACAAAATAACACCTTGTGTCGTCGGCTTTCCTTGCGCTGGGTTTTCCGGGAATATCGTCACCACTTTCACACTTGAAACTTTATTGACCATGTCCGCACTTGGCATATACAACGCGGACGCTTGTCGTTCTGGAAATCCAAGAACGGTGCGATGTGGGTTATTGATCTGGCCTCGTTCTTTTGCTTGAAGCATGGCCGTTACGTCACGGATCGCCTCACACATTCCGTATTGTTGCTGAATCTGCTGTTCGTTGATGATAAGCATGAAGTCCCTCCTAAAAATATGCGCCTAAGCGCGACTTTCCTTTGCTACTAACGCTGCTGCTTTTGCTTGATTTTGTGTACCGCTTAAATCTTTTACTGCCCAAATGGACAACAATGAAATGACTGCTGTTAACATGATGTAAAGTGCAACCGGTACGTATGAGTTATCAAATGTTGCGAGCAAGAAAGTTGCGACTAAAGGCGCTGTTCCTCCTGCTAATGCTGCACCAATTTGGTAACCTAATGTAACGCCTGTATAACGTACTTTCGCATCGAAAATCTCAGAGAACATAGTGCCAAGAACCGCTGTGATTGGCGCCCAAATAACACCGAGCCCGATGATTGTTGCGATAATCAATAAAATAACAGAGCCTTGCTGCAACATCCAGAAGTAGGGAAAAGCGAACAAGCCCATCGCTACTGCCCCCGTCACATACATTTTCTTACGTCCAACACGGTCAGATAACGCTCCCATAATCGGGATTAAAATCGTTGTGATAACCGTTGCAATCATAACTGCTGCGAGTGTAGCAGTTCTTGAAAACTCAAGATTTGTGGTTGCGTAAGATACGACGAACGTTCCGAAAATGTAAAAGGGTGCTGTTTCCACAACTTTTGCTCCAATGGCGATCAATACTTCGCGCCAGTGGTATTTCAACGTCTCAACAATCGGCAATTTCGGAATTTCTCCCGATGCTTGAACTGCTTTAAATTCTGGCGTTTCGTCGATTCCTTTACGAATCCACAAGCCAAACACTACAAGAAATGCACTTAAAATGAACGGTACGCGCCAGCCCCAACTCATAAACGCCGCTTCTGGCAATAACGTCATAATATACAAAGCCAACGTTCCCATCATCATTCCGATGGTTACGCCCATTTGCGGGATACTGCCAAAAAATCCGCGCTTTTCAGGTGGTGCATATTCGGTTGCCAGTAATAATGCTCCGCCCCATTCGCCGCCGATGCCAAGTCCTTGAATCAATCGTAATGTGATTAACAAAATCGGTGCTGCCACGCCAATTGCTTGATAGGTTGGCAATAAGCCCATGGCGAATGTCGCAAAGCCCATCATACTTAATGTGATGACCAATGTTTTTTTGCGGCCAATGCGGTCACCAATATGACTAAAGATGATGCCGCCAAATGGACGAATAAAAAATGATAATGCGAACGATGCATATGCGAGCATAAGTCCAACAGTTGGGTCTTCATTGACGAAAAAGATTTGATTGAAAACCAATGCTGCCATCGTGCCGTATAAAAAATAATCAAACCATTCAATCGAACTGCCGACAAGACTTGCGGTTAATACTTTGCGTGTTTGCTTTTTATCCATCTTATTTCCCCCTCGAAATAAATTGAAGTGACACTTTAACTACCCTTTCCAACAGTTTAGTCAGTTAGCAATATTCTGTCAATGCCCTATATAAATTTTATTTTCATTCGATGTACGTTATGATGAGAACAGAACATTTAGTAAAGTGAGGTTTCTACATGTCACATGGAACAATTGGGGTTACCTTAAAAAATCTTCGCAAAGAGCGAAACATGACGTTGAAAGAGCTAGCGGAGCAAACCGATGTCTCCATTAGTTTCTTGTCGCAAGTCGAGCGTGGAAAATCGAGTGTGACACTGGAATCTTTGCGGAAAATAGCAGACGCTTTAAATGTCGATCCCAGTCTTTTTTTCGCAAATGAAACCGAAAAAACTGGTTGGGCGACGCGTCTTGAAGGATTTCATTACCAAGATTTGTCACACGGTGTTCAAGCAACGAATTTAGTACCGATGCTCGTGACGATGAAGCCAGCTGAATCAGAAGGCAATCCATTTGCCCATAGCGGCTATGAGTTTTTGTTTGTCGTGGAAGGCGTGCTGACCGTCGAAGTGGACGACGCACGCACCGAGTTAACTGAGCATCAATCGATCTTGTTTGATGCGCGTAAAAAGCATTACTGGTTCAACTTAACAGATCGAGATGTGCGATTTTTACTAGTATCATCCAAAACGAATTAAGGAGAATCCGTCTATGCATCCAATCAAAGATCCGCAAGTAGATGAATTTATCGACAGACTGGAAAATCCAGAACAAAAAATCGTCTCAGAGCTTCGCACATTGGTGTTCGAAGCCTACCCAGAAATGGACGAAGGCTTTAAATGGTCTAATCCCAGTTACGCGAAAGAAGGCCTCGTCTGCTATATGCAAACTGCCAAAGGCCATGTTAATTTCGGATTTTACCGCGGTGCCGAGCTTCGTGACGAATCCAATTTATTGCAAGGTGACGGCAATAAAATGCGCCATGTACGACTAAACCGAACCGATGACATTCGAGCTGATGAGTTGAAGCTGCTGATTTGGGATGCAGTAGAGTTAAATAGGAGATGACAAAAGCGCAAAAATCATTGGGCTTATCCATTAAAAAACCGAGACAGAACTTCTGCCTCGGTTTTCTTATTTCGTCGCTTCAAAAGTGATGATAGCGTCTGCATTTTTTGGGTAGTTGCCAAACTGATAGTCTGTTGTAATTGTAACGTCAGTAAAACCAATCGCTTCGAGAATCGCTGTGAATTCTTCAACCCCGTACCAACGCATAGGATAGCGTTCGAGCTCCGTTTCAACCAACCGTCCCTCATGCCAGCGTTCATAGCGTCCTTGCGAGACGAAATGTTGTTGAATCCAGTCTACTTCGACCTTCTTACTTTCTACTGTCAACGTGTCGCCATTAGTAGCTTGCCACTTACGTGTGGAAGTTTTCTCGAGTTCAATGCCCGATGGCACATGTAGATCGACAATCAACCTGCCCCCTGTTTCTAAATGGCTGTAAAAATTCTGCAAAGCTTGCAGCGATTTTTCACGTTCATAGAGCAATAAGAACGTCCCTGTCGGTATAACAATTGCCGCATATTTTGCATCAATTGAAAACGACTCCATTTTTGCATTGAACAACTCCGGCGATAATCCACGTTCTTTGCAATTGGCACGACACACTTGCAGCATTTCTTCAGACACGTCAAAACCATCAACCTGAAATCCATTTTCCAATAACGGCACAAGCATGCGGCCTGTACCAACTGCCGGTTCTAGTATGCGGCCTTTACATGAAGCGAGCCGCTCTAAGTAATACTCAATGTCTCCAAACGAACTGCCGATTGGCTTATCGAGATCGTAAACTTCCGCTGACAAACTGCTGTAATACCCTAACACCGCTTCACCCCATCTGCATTATGAAATCATGATTAAGTTCACGATAACTGCAACCATATTCGGCACAGCAATCATAACTGCATTTTTCATTTTCGTTACGCGCTGTTGTTTTTCTCGACGTTTTTCAGAACTTGTTGTTCTTGTTGATTTATTTTTGCCAGCTCCTAGCGCCAAGACGCCCCAAATCAACGCAATGCCGGCAGCGATGCCGCTAATAATCGAAACTAGTGACCAATCCATCGTTGCATAAGCAACCAGCACGCCAACCAAGGCAATGACTGTTCCAATTAAAAAGTATTTCATTATGTTCTCTCCTTCAGATGCTGTGTTTGACTTACACTCACCTACACATTGATTTTATCAAATGTCACACGATAGAGGTAGTCGGAGCGCGGAAAATTTGTTTTCAGTCTGTGAGTTTGCTGGCGCATGAGTTGCGACATGCGCGTTCTGATTCTTTACACGTACTTTTGAACCTGCTAGACGTATTTTTCTACTTTCTACACGCATCACGATTTCTACATGAACTTTTGTGCTTGTTACATGAGCCAGCTGTTTCTACACAAAAGTTCTGTCCACGAAAACAGACAGCTCTTGTTGATTTTATAATTTTCGGTAACGCTTTAAAGCAAAAATGTTCAGGAAGATGAAAACTACCGCAAAGACAGCGAGCGCCAGCAGGTTACTAGCCACATCAGCCAATCCTTCACCTCTGTACATAATGGCTTTTAACGCATCAGCCGCGTAATACAAAGGCATGATGCGACTGAGATTTTGCAGCCAATCAGCCATTCCTTCCAGTGGAATAATACCCGCAAAGAAGATTTGTGGAATGACGACAATCGGAATAAACTGAACCATTTGAAATTCCGACGACGCGAAAGTCGACAGCAAAATGCCGAGCGTCAGCGCCACTAAAGCGAGTAGCAAGTTAACAACAATCACGTGCCACACCTGACCGACCATGACCATATCCAATACTTGTATAGAGTAAAACACCACAATGATCGTCTGGATTACAGCAAAAACACCAAAGCCTGTTAAGTACGCCAGAACAATTTCCCAGCGGCGAATCGGTGTCGCCAGTAACCGTTCCAAAGTTCCCGATACTCGTTCTTTCAACAAACCGATCCCAGAAATCAAAAAGACGAAAAAGAAAACGAAAAAGCCAACAAGTATTGGACCCAGTACATCAAAAAACGCCGTTTCCGCGTTTCCATAAATATATTCTGTGGCAATACGAGTAGGAGCACTGTTTCCAGCTTGCATCGATGCCACTTGCGTAATCCGCATTAGCAGTGTCCGAGACGTAGTTGGATCATTATTTTCTAGAACTACCTGAAAATGGCCTTCTGTTATTTTTAGCAGTCCAGCTAATTCATCGGTAATAATGGTTTGATTGTCAGCAGTGTCGTAAGAAATCGCCTCAATCGACACCTCTTCCATTGCTGCAATCAAAGATTCATTTCCTCCGACAACAGCAAGTTTCGGATTTTGAGAGTCTCCGTTAAAGAAAAAATACATCAAGGTCAGAACAAGTAGAGGCGCAAAAAATAACAACGCCATTGTTCTTTTATCACGTAGCAGCTGCAACATAATCCGTTTGATCAATGCCAAAGTTCTCATCGTGCAGCCCTCCCTGCTCGCAAAAAGACCTCTTCTAAATTTGCCGCACCATAAGCCTCTTTCAATTCGCCCGGTGTTCCACTGACCAGAATTCCGCCTTCACGAACCATCGCAATACGGTCGCATTTTTCTGCTTCGTCCATGACATGCGTCGTCACGATGATGGTCTTGCCTTGCTCGCTTTTCAATAACATCAATTCGCGCCAAATCGATAAGCGAAGTTCCGGATCGATGCCGACGGTTGGCTCATCTAAAATCAAAATTTGCGGATCGTGAACCAAGGCAATTGCCAAAGACAATCGCCGCTTCATGCCACCTGAATAAGCCGACACCTTCTTACTCAATTCGTCAGTCAGTTGAACTAAATCTGCTGCATAAGCAATTCGTTCTTTCAATACTGCTTTTTTCATGGCGTACATCGAAGCGAAAAAAACCAAATTTTCTTTGCCTGTCAACTCTGGATATAAGGCATCCGATTGTGCCATATATCCAATGTTCTCGAGCAAGGTCAAATTGGGTATCTGTTTTCCGAGTACTTCTACTGTTCCACTGCTAGCCGATTCGATCCCAACAATCAGCTTGACCAAAGTCGTTTTACCTGACCCGGATGGTCCAATCAAACCAAAAATTTCACCACGTGCAACTGTTAAATCTACGTTTTTTAATACCGTCGTCTTTTTGTACATTTTGCTGAGCTTGCTGATGGAGATACTCGTGTCCATGGACATTTCCTCCAATCGATTAAAAGCTTCATGTTACTTTGTATTGTACGCTCATTTCATAAAAAACAAAGTAGCATTTCTGCTACTTTGTTGAAGTTCCGTTATGCGCGTCTGAAAGCATGCCATATACGACGTGGTCGACATAATGATCGTATAACCATTCGGCTTGGCGAATGGTACCTTCTTGTGTATAACCCAGTCGTTCCGGAATGCTGCGGCTCTTATGGTTTTCAGCAGCTACGCGAATTTCGACTTTGTTGAGCTTGAGTTCGGTCAGTGCATAGTCAGTTAATGCTTTAGCGACACGCGTCATGATGCCGTTGCCTTGATATTCTTGTCCGAGCCAGTAGCCAATATAAGCGGTTTTATTGACATGATTGATGTTGTTGAAGCCGCCAATGCCGACGATTTCCCCTTTGTAAATAATGACGGCCCCCAGACTTTTTCCTTCAACAAAATTACGGCTGCCGGATTTAATGAAGTCTTTCGTGTCTTGCAACTCGGTTGTAAAATCGAGCCAAGGTAGCCATTCTCTTAAATAATCTCTTGATGCATCAGTCAATGCAAAAATCCGTTCTGCATCCCGTAGTTCTTGAAGCTTCAGTGATAGTTCTTCATCGATTTTGTGGACAAACATGGACATCCCTCCTTTTTCTCTATCGTCATATCGTAACATAATTATCAGAATTTTCCATCCAAAATATTTTACTTTAATGATTTTTCAAATGCGCTAATACTTGTTGGCCGAAACGTGTAAAATGAACATTATACTAAATGCGTAGATTGATTTCGAGGAGGAGCGTGAAAAGCATGGAAGCTGATGTGAATTCCGTAAATCTCGTAATTCCGCTATACCTGTGGATGCTGCTATTCTTAGTGTTTTTGGTGATGGCGTTTATTGGGCTAATTGTTTACACGAGCCGTAAAATTCTGCCTCTGCACAGTAAACAAGTAAAACTTTTGGAACAACAGTATGAAAATGGAGACATGAATGAAGAAGAATTTCAGCACCGCATCAAGCAGTTGAAAAACCGCTCGACTGGACGCTAGAAAGTTCACTATGGAAGGGATGTTGAAGACAATGGGAGAATTTTTTACAGCTGGTAATCCAGTACTTGGTATTAGCATTGCTGTTGGATTTGTGGTTTTGTTAACTGCAATTGGAACAGCGCTTTGGTTTGCGCTAATCAAAGCACGCACAAAAGCAGCTAGTACCGAACCAAATGAAACAACTAAAGCAACTGACTTGTTGCGACAGAGCTATGTTAACGGTGACATAACGAAAGAGCAATACGATGAGCAATTGCGGAACTTGCAAAATCCAACCAAGAACTGAATGTGCAGTTTTTGTGGAGTTTCTCTCTTTCTGTTTAATTGACAATTAAAAGGGAAAGTGAGTAAGAGAAACAACAAACTGAAACTGGAGGTTTTATTGATGGCACATGAACAACATGCAGAACTGATCCAGACCTTGCACGATTGCGCAGCGGCGTGCAACCATTGTTTTGATGCGTGCTTACAAGAAGATGACGTGAAAATGATGGCGGGATGTATTCGTCTAGACCGAGAATGTGCGGATATGTGTGCATATCTAGAGCATGCGATTACCCGCAATTCGCCATTTGTGGCAGAACTTGCACAAGCATGCGCAGTAATTTGTGAAGCATGCGCAGCAGAATGTTCAAAACACGAACATGATCACTGCCAGAAATGTGCAGAAGTCTGTGCAAAATGCGCAGAAGTCTGTAAAAATGTAGCCTAATTTCTTCATTTAAAGCCCGGTGGCTAGTATGATTTCTAGCCACCGGGCTTTTGTGTTGGCAGGAATGATTATCTTTCGCCATAATGAAGAAAAAGGAGTGGATCTGAATGGCACGAACGGTATTAGTAGTAGGAGCTGGTATTGGCGGATTAACGGCTGGTTCGTTACTCGCAAAAGCAGGTTGGCCGGTAACGCTGTTGGAAGCTTCTTCTGAACTTGGCGGCTGCGCTAGCAAATTCAAACGCAATCACTATTTATTCCCTGTCGGTGCAACGCTCGGCATGGGGCTTGAATCCGGTGGTATCCACGACCGTGTTTTTCGCTACCTCGGCAAACCGCTGACGATTGAGCCGCTGGAACGCGTGATGGAAATGGTCCATCCCGAAGCGACTTTTGTTTTTCATAAAGATCGCGTGCGCCACGTCGATGAAGTCACAGCACACTTTCCTCAACATAACGACCAAATCCACGCATTCTACAAAGAAATTTTTCATACTGCGACCATCGTTCGTACCTTGATGGACCCGCTCCCAGTATTGCCTCCCACAACAGTTAAAGAATGGGCGTTTTTGACAACATCTATGCGTCCAAAACACCTGAAGCTATTGCCTTTTTTCAATCAAACCTTGGATCAGCGGCTAAAAAAACATGGACTTGCTGACTTAAAAGAATTTCGCCAAATGCTTGATGGGTTGTTGATTGATAGCATGCAAACCGGTAGTGAAAATGTGGCGTATTTATTGGCTGCGGTGGCACTCGATATTTATCACGAAGGTGCATACTACGTTCCTGGTGGCTTGTATCGTTTTGCTGAAATAATGGGCGACAGCCTGAAAGACAACGGCGGTGTACTCAAAAAACGCCGTACCCTTGAAAAGTTGGAACAACAAGGCGAACAATGGATTGCGACTGATCATCGTGGCAATGTCTACGAAGCAACCGACGTTATCCTCAATGTGCCGATTCAGCAATTGCCCCAAATTTTGGCACCCGAGTTGGTAGCCAAATTGAAATTTCCGCTACGCGATGGCATTGCGGGTGAAACGTGGACGACGATGACGCTGTATTTAGCAATCGATTCGACAAAACTTCAAGAGGCCTTACCACCGTTCCGTCAAATTTCTACGGGGGATGGGCTTGACGCAGGTGGTCATTTTTTCATGTCTTCTTCTGTTCCCGGTGACGAATTACGTGCGCCCGAAGGCTTTCAGACCGTGACGATTTCTACACATTCGCGCATTGAGGACTGGAACACACAAGAAAAATACGAGTCGAGTCGAACGGTTTTGACAGAGCGTATGCTCCAAGCCATTGAGAAGCTTATTCCAGAATTTCGTGCTTCTATTGTTCATATGGAAAGTGGCGCACCAAAAGCCTGGGAACGGTTTGCAGGTCGGACCAATGGGTTAGTCGGGGGATTTCCTCAAACTTTGGATGCAGCTTTGTTTCATTCGATTTCGCATCGTTCTGGATTGCCGAACCTGTATGTCTGCGGCGATCACATTTTTCCAGGTGGCGGAACAATCGGCGCAGCAGCTAGCGGCATTCACGCTGCACGCTCGGTTTCTGGCAAACGCTTGCTATAAAAAAAATGCCTGCAGAAAACTCTGCAGGCATTTTCTAATTGATCCATTTATAACCGATTCCCCACACCGTCTGGAAGTGTTCGTCCACAGGAAAGCCAGCTTGGCGCACTTTTTCACGGACATTGCGAACATGTGAATCGACCGTCCGTCCTTCTGTTTCTGAGTCGAAGCCCCAAACCAATTCCAAAAGACGGTCACGTTCGAATACTTTGTTTGGATTTTTCATTAACAGTCCCAGCATTGAAAACTCTTTCGGCGTCAGACGGATCAGTTGGTGATTATAGCTCAACTCGAAACGATCTTCTTCCCATACCAATCCTTTTAACTCGATTCGTTTTGCAGGAATCGTTCGGCGTAGTAAAGCTTCCATACGTGCTAGCAATTCTTCTTCACCGAAAGGTTTGGTCATGTAATCGTCCGCACCAAGGCGCAGTCCTTTCACAATATCTTCTTGTTGTTCGCGCGCTGTCAGCATAATGATTGGTACATTAGAAAATTCACGAATATTTCGACAGACTTCAAAGCCATCCATATCAGGCATCATGATGTCTAACAGTACCAAATCGAACACCTCGCTTTCCAGTAAATCCAGCGCCTGCTTGCCGCTATCCGCTTTTGAGCAAATATAATCATGTGGCTTCAAGTAAAGCGCCACTAAATCAAGCATCCGTTTTTCATCGTCTATTAACAATACTTTATGAATGGTCCACACCCCTTTTCAATTGGACAGTGACAGCTGTACCTTCTCCAAATTGACTGTCCATCCAAATTTGTCCACCGTGCGATTCCACAATTTCTTTGGCAATTGCTAGTCCAAGTCCCGATCCGCCACGTTCACGCGATCTCGATTTTTCCACACGGTATAACCGATCAAAAACAAACGGTAATTCTTCTTCAGGTATTCCCTGACCTTCATCGGTAATGCAAATGGTGATATCCCCTGCTTCTTGCCTGCATTCTATTGTTACGCGTCCTCCGGCGAAAGAATGTTTGCGAGCATTGTCTAAAATGTTCAACAGTACTTGTTGAATGCGTTCCGGGTCAATTGATGCCGGAACATCTTCCTCGCAGTTGACTGACAGTTCGATTTCTTGGTCATCAAATGCAGGCTTGACCAACACTGCGATCGAGGTCAATAATTCCACAATGGAAACGTCTTGTTTTTGAATCGTGAATTGATTGCGGTCGAGCTTCGCCAGTTCAAACAAATTTCCGACCAACACGGTCAAATGAGCCGCTTCTTCACGGATGATGCCCATGTATTCCTCACGTTCACGTTCTGTCGTGTCTGACCGGTCCAGAATATCAGCATACCCTTTAATATAAGTCAGTGGCGTTCGCAGTTCATGTGAAATACTCGATAGGAATTCATTGCGGGCATTTTTCAATCGATCAAGATCGGTCGATAATTTGGTGATGGCATTTGCTAATTCGCCAAGCTCATCGTTTCGATCACTCGTCAAATCCACTTGATTGTCTCCTTGACTCAATTGCTCAGTCGCTTCTTTCATGCGGATTAGCGGCAGTGTAATGATCCGCGACAACAGCAAAATTGTAACGATCGTTAAGAAAACTGTAATAATCCCGACTAATAAAAATTGGTTTTTCAAATGATCGACAATGCGCTTGATATCTTTAGTAGGTGCGAACATAAAGACATGGCCCACATGCTCGTCGTGAATCGTAATTGGACTGTCTGTTGCGATATAGCGCTTTTTTTGCCAATTTTTTTCAACTATTTTACCGTAAATTGGCATTTCCGCAAAATCAGTATGTTTTAATACTGTCAACATCTCTGGTTCTAAGGCATCCGAATTGATTAAAATCTCGCCCTCTCCGTCGGTAATGACCGCAATAAAGTCAGTTGCTGCTTCCATCATGCCTACGTGTTCTAGCGTCATTTCTTCAAAACTGTCTTCTAATACTTCACTATGTGTGTCACCACGCGCTAATAGATTTTCCATCACTTCTTCAACGCGTTCATCAACTAACGTAAAATACAGCGTTGAAAACAAAAATGCTTCAATAATTAAAATAAAAACAAAAAACAATAACCCAATTTTCAACGATAATTTATTGAACATAGCAACCTCCATCGTTATGAAGCATCTCTCTTCATTACTCCACTTGTCCAGCTTTCAGAATTTGCTGCCACTTATCATTTTCAAAAACAAAGGCGTGGCCAGCTGCTGTATAAATGACCCGTTCTTTTGCGTCAGACGGATTTTGCGCGATGTACAAAACTCCGTCTTCTGGCAGGTCAGGCAACTCGAGCATCTGCTGCTCACCATTTCCCCAAGTATACTGGATGAGCTCTGCTTGTGTACTGAAAGTTGCAAAATACAAAGTGTCTTCACTGAAAAACACAGCAGTTCCGGTGAGGCCCTCTTCTGTCAACAATGTGAAGGTGTCCCCGCCATCTTCCGATAAGAAAATTCCTGCCGTCGTCGCTGCAGCAATCAATTGAGAATCGCTTGGGTGCATGGCAAAAGAAGAAATGTCCCCTTGTAACCCAGATCCATCGACTTGGCTCCAATCTTTCCCTTTATCTTCGCTGCGGAAATACCCAGGTCCCATCATTGAATTTTGCTGTGGATTCATCACAAACATGTGATGACTTTGGTAACCAACTGCCATGCCATGAAAATCGGTTTCACCTTCAAAACCCATATGATTTAACGAGCGACCCCCGTCATCGCTGCGCTGGATGCCCATCGGATTTTGCATCATTGAACCGGATCCTGGGTGTCCTGATGTATAAAAGCCATCATCCACCGCATTAAATCCCATGTAATCATGCGTATTATCACTCGTCTCAAACCACTCCCCATCACGGTAAATTTTCAAGCCTTCGTGTGATGCAAAATACAAGCCGTCTTCATTTTCAATATAATTCATCCCATGAACATGATCCATCTGGTCGTTGAATGCTACTTCAAATTCCTCTGTATTTTTGTCGACTTTGGCAGTAGACGTCTCCGTTTCTCCACAACCCGCAAGCAACAAACTTGTCAGTAAAAAAAGCCATACCCCATTCTTATTCATTACACTCAACCTTTCATCGCTTGATTTTTTTTATTATAGAGGAAAAGTTTTGAGTTTCGGTGCAGATTCTGCACAGTATTTGCATAATTTCTGGGTAAAGTAAAATAATTCATACAATGAAAGAGGGATTTAGATGATGAAAAACAAGTTTTTGTTAGTAACCATGTCAACTTTAACGGCCATTACGTTAGCAGCTTGTGGTGATACAGAAGAAACTGAAATGAATCCAGCCGACCCTGATAATCAAAACGAGATGAATGAAGAAATGGATAAAGATACAGAAGAAGATATGGGTCATGGAGACATGAGTCATTCGAGTTCTGGCGAAGTGCCCGAAGGACTGATGGAATCTGCCAATCCCACATTCGAAGTTGGCAGCCAAGCTAGCATAAGTGCTGACCACATGGCGGGCATGGATGGTGCTGAGGCGACCATCGTCGGCGCTTACGACACGACGGTTTATGCGTTGAGTTTTACACCTACTACTGGTGGTGAGCCTATTGAAAATCACAAATGGGTCATTCACGAAGAGTTAAAAGATGTGGGCGACACGCCACTAGCAGCGGGTGACAAAGCTGTTATTGCCGCGGATCACATGGCAGGCATGGATGGTGCCGAAGCGACAATCGACTCTGCCGAAGAAACCACCGTTTACATGGTCGACTTTACGACTACCGATAGTGGCGAGAAAGTGACCAATCATAAATGGGTAACCCAAAGCGAATTATCCGCTAAATAAATCAAAAATCCCCTGCTTTTTGCGTAGGGGATTTTTTAATGCGCTTGGTTGTGCGCTGACGTTTGGTTACGCTCGCTCAGTGCGAAATATGCACGGTTCCACACCGCTTACGCACGCTCAACGCGAAATATGCACGTTCCACATTGCTTACGCACGCTCAGCGCGAAATATGCACGTTCCACATAACTTACGCTCGCTCAGCGCGAAATATGCACGGTTCCACAACACTTACGCACGCTCAGCGCGAAATATGCACGTTCCACAACACTTATGCACGCTCAACGCGAAATATGCACGTTCCACAACACTTACGCGCGCTCAGCGCGAAATATGCACGTTCCACAACACTTACGCTCGTTCAAAAAAAGCACCATTACACAAAAAAGCACGGCAGGAAAATCCTGCCGTGCGCTCAGACCTTCAGGACAGCAGCGAAATACGCTCACTATACGTCTCGATCAATTTGCTATTATGCTCGTCTGCTCCGTCGATATTGCCACTTAAGAAGATAGGTGGGGCAAAGCCTGCGTCCGCCATTTCTTTAATGGCTTCGGCGAAAATGGCATTCAGGATAGTTGCTCCGACGACAGTGGACGTAGGGCCAAATGGAATTTCAACGCCTTCGTACGCTAAGACCGCATCACCCAAAACCGAATGATTATCAATCACCAGATCCACCGTATTAAACAGGTGTTTGCCTGTTTCGTGCCGTGAAGACTGGCTTCTGGAATATTCGAGTGAAGTGAGGCCAACAACAAACGCGCCTTTTTCTCGAGCAGCTAATGCTACGTCTATTGGCACAGGGTTACGCCCTGAAGTCGAAATAACAAAGACGATGTCACCTGGACGAAAGTCCTGATCTTGCAAGAAGCTTGCTGCGTAATCATGTTGACGTTCCAGTAGGGAAGATTGAACCGCCCCTTCGTGAAGCATGAGCGGCTCGACGAAAATCGGTTTGATTGGCACGAGTCCTCCTGCACGATAGAACACTTCTTCCGTTAAAACATGCGAATGACCGCAACCGAACAAATGAATGATGCCCCCAGCTTGAATCGCGGTCGCTACTTTTTTGGCAGCCGCTAGCATTGCTGGTTTTTCATTTTTTTCCACAGTCTCGAGACGTTCTTGTACTTGCTTGAAATAACGAGTCAACATAGTAATTTACCTCCAGCACACTTACTTATGCTTCTCCTAGTCCTTCAGCCACAATCAATTCGTCAACTTTAGCCATTAGTGATTCTTCATCGCTGCCGTCAGCCGTAATTTTGACCGTGTTGCCTTTTGAAACACCTAGTGACATAACACCCATAATTGATTTCAAATTGACTTCTCTTTCTTTATAAAGCATTTTTACGTCTGCAGAAAATGGCGATACTGCGCCGACTAATTTGGATGCTGGACGAGCGTGAAGTCCCTCGTCGCTAGTAATGGTGTACGTTTTTTCAATCATGTTCATTTCTCCTTTTGATTATCTTTGAATGTCTGTTGTAAATTTATAACGATCTGCACGATATGTACTACGAACCACTTCAAATGGAACATCACCAGCTAAATAACTGATGCGTTCAATCATTAAAATAGCTGCAGGTGATTTGATTTGCAACAGCTCAGCATCTTCTTTTTTCACCAGTCCCGCTTCCATTCGTTGGGTAGCATGACTAATTTTCAGGTGCTGGTTATTTTCAATCATCGCATACAGTGACCCTTGCAGCAAATCTGGCTGCAGTCCAGGAAATCGGTCGACTGGCAAATACGTTCGTTCGATTGCCATCGTTTTGTCATCGGCAAAGCGAATACGTTCAATAAAATATACTTGATCGTCAGCAGCCAATCGCAAGTCAGCCGCTATATCGATATCCGGCACCAATATTTCAAACCTAATTATTTTATTGCTCGGTACCATGCCACGCGCCTTCATATCTTCCGTAAAGCTCGTCAAACCATTTAATGGCTGCTCCACTTTCGGAGAAGCCACAAATGTGCCACGTCCTTTTTCTCGGTACAACAAACCGTCATTGACTAAATTTGTGATAGATTGACGTACCGTCATCCGGCTGACGCCGAAACGCTCGGTCAGTTCTCGTTCAGAGGGAATTGCTGTGCCGATAGGAAAGTCGCCTTGCTGAATTTGTTGCTTCAACTGTTCTTCTATCTGACTGTAAATCGGAATCGGCGATTGTTTGTCCAGCACAGCGATCACTCCTCTTTTGCCGTCACTAAGCTATAAGCATCTTTGTCTACAATCAGTGTGACGTGATTGTGTTCCCATAAAAATGAAGCCGGAAAATCGGTGCTAATGCGGCCTTCTAAAAATCGTTTTACTGCCTGTGCTTTGTTTTTACCAGAAGCCAGAACGACAATTTGTTCACTTTTTAAAATAGATTGGATGCCCATCGTAATGGCATGAGTTGGTACTTCGTCACGATCACTGAAAAATCGTGCATTGCTATTGCGTGTTGAAGCCTCAAGTTGAACACAATGAGTCACACTCGTTTCAGGTGTACCGGGTTCATTAAAGCCGATATGACCGTTCATTCCCATGCCGAGAATTTGTAAATCGGGTGGTCCGATTTTGTCGATTAACTCCTCATAACGTTGGCATTCCGCTTCTACTGGAACCGCTTTGCCATTTGGAACATAAGTGTTTTCAAACATAATATCGATATGTTGAAATAATTTTTCATTCATAAAATAGCGGTAACTATTCGGGTGGTCTCCTGACAATCCACGGTACTCGTCCAAATTGACGGTCCGGATATGCTTGTAAGAAATGTTCCGTTCGTTGACCCCTTGAATCAATTTTTCATAAAGACCAAGTGGAGTCGAGCCTGTTGCAAGCCCCAGCACCGAATGGTCATTTCTTTGGATTTGTTGTTCGACTAATTGTGCCGCCTTGCTGCTCATCTCTTCGTAGTTTTCGACGCAGATCAGTTTCATTTTTGACACTCCTTCTGGTAAGCGATAGTTCCTTTGCAAATGGTCATTTGGACTGTGAAGCTGTTGTCTAGTATCGCTATATCGGCGTCCAGATCAACTTGTATCTTGCCTTTATTCGAAAGCTTGAGATCTTTTGCTGCGTTGGCTGAAGTCATTGCCACCAGCTCGTTTAAGCTACAGCCTGTGAGTGACTGGACATTTTGAACAGCTTTTTCCATCGTCAGAATGCTGCCGGCCAACGTCCCATCGGCAAGCCGTGCATCTTTGTTAGTAACTTGTACATCTTGTCCACCCAAGTCATAAACACCCGGTGGTAGACCTTTGGCGCGCATGGCATCGGTGATAAGGATCAGTCGTTCTGCTCCTTTTTGGCGGAAAGCTAGTTCAACAGAAGAGGCATGACTGTGAATGAAATCAGCAATTACTTCTACGGTTAAGCTTTCTTCTACTAACGCCGCACCGACTACCCCTGGATTGCGGTGATGAAATGGACTCATTTGGTTGTACAGATGCGTCACGTGACTGGCACCTGAACGAACCGCTGCTTGCACTTCCTCAAATGTAGCATCTGAATGGCCAATCGATGCAATGATGCCCTCATCCGTCAAACTTTTAATCACAGCCAATCCATTTGTCGTTTCTGGAGCAATTGTCAGCAAACGAATTTGGTTGCCGCTAAGTTTTTGCCAGTTTTGGAATTGTGTTAAAGACGGCTCGATAATATGTTCAATTGGCTGTGCTCCGGCTCGTTTATCGGAAATGAACGGTCCTTCTAAATGGACACCCAGCATTTCGGCTTGTCCATCCTGTGCTTGAAACTTCTCGATGTTTTGCAAAGCCGCTGAAATTGCGCTGTCTGTTTGAGTCATCGTCGTTGCCAGAAAACTCGTTGTGCCTTCTTTTGGCAATGCCCCGGCTAATCCTGCTAACGCTTCCGGTGTTGCATCCATCGTATCGTGTCCTGCAGCTCCGTGAATATGAATGTCAATAAATCCAGGAAACGCTGTCCAATTTTTGCCGATTGCGTCTACATAGCTATCTGCTTGGGCATCGATTTTTTCAGCAACTCGACTTATTTTTCCGTCTTCAATGAGGATATCCCCAACGAAGCTTTGGTTAATAGCATCTGCAATGGTAATGCCTGAAATTAATATACTGTTCTTCATGTAGACCACTCCTTGCGAAAAACCAGGAAAATCGCGGTGGATGTCCCTGGTTTTCCGGCTCGTATTATTCGACTTTCAAAATCGAAGCTGTTCCTTGTTCTTGGAAACCATTTTTTAACATCGTTACTTTTTGTTCTGTTAAGTTTGTGAAAATCACAGGCGTCGCAATAGACGGCGCATTGGCTTTTAAGAATGTTAAATCTAGTTTCAGCAAGGCATCTCCGCGTTGAACAAGTTGACCTTGTTCTACCAAAGTCTCAAAACCTTCACCTTTAAGTTTTACAGTATCCAAACCAACATGAATCAATAATTCAATTCCGGTATCTGTTTCGATACCAATGGCATGTTTTGTTGGGAATACGCTAACAATACGACCATCAACTGGCGAATGGAGAACGTTGCCTGTTGGCATAATCGCAAAGCCTTGCCCCATCATGCCTTGTGCAAATACATCATCTGGCACTTCTGATAGTGGAATAATTTCTCCTTGAATCGGCATTTCAAAATCTTTAGCAATAATTTGTTTCATTGCAGGTTCTTCTGTTGTTTCGTTTTTCGTATCAGCAGCTTCAGAACTAGCAGCTGGAGCTGGATTGCCATTTGCTAAGCGCGGCTTCATGGCATCTCCTAGAAATTCAACAGCTGTGCCGATTACGACTTGTACGTTTGTTTTATTGATTTTCATAACGCCCATAGCACCATGACGTTTCAATTCTTTTTCATTGACCAAATCAGAATCTTTAACAGTCATGCGAAGGCGTGTCGTACAATAGCCGACTGCAGTAATATTATCGACACCGCCAAGTCCTTCAATTGTGTGGTAGGCTCTTACATCAACTGCTGTATTGCTTGAGCTTGCATTTTCTGCACCCTCTTCGTCCTCATCTTCACGACCAGGCGTTTTCAAATCCAATTTAAGAATCAAGAAGTAGAAGATAAAGAAGTAAATAACGCCGACCACTAACCCCATGACCAGTAGCAGCAATGGATTTTTGGCTAAGCCATAGTTCAAGACAAAGTCAATCGCTCCGGCAGAGAAACCGAAACCGTGATGGATATCCAATGCATAAGCAACCATCATCGAACCACCGGTTAACAATGCATGGACAACATATAAAATTGGAGATAAGAACATGAACGAGAACTCAATTGGTTCTGTAATTCCTGTTAAAAACGATGTAAAAGCGATACTGAACAACATACCCCCAACGATCGCTTTGCGTTCTTTTTTAGCAGTTGCATACATAGCGAGACACGCTGCAGGTAGACCAAACATCATAATCGGGAAGAAACCAGATAGGAATGGACCCGCTGTTGGGTCACCTTTTAGGAAACGGTTAATTTCTCCGCGCACAACTTCTCCAGAAGCATCGGTAAATGTTCCGAAATCAAACCAGACAACCGTGTTGATGACGTGATGCAAACCAGTCGGTAGCAATAAACGGTTCAAGAAACCATAAGCACCTACACCGAACATGCCTGCATTTAAAATCCACTCCCCTGCACTGTCGATTCCTTCTTGAATCGGAGGCCAAGCATAACCCAGTAACCCAGCTAAAATGGTCATGGTCGCAGCGGTGATTATTGGCACAAATCGCCGTCCACCGAAAAACGCAAGCCATTGCGGGAATTTCACATTGTAGAATTTGTTGTATAAAAGACCCCCGACGATACCGGATAAAATACCAGCAAAAACACCCATATTGATTGTTTCGTTAATCGTTACGATCGACGAAGTCAGTACAAGATAAGCAACCGCACCGGCTAAAGCCGCTCCGCCGTTACCATCATGAGCAAGGCCCATGGCGATACCAATCGCAAAAATGATGGCCAAGTTATCGATAATACCAGCACCGGCAGCCGACATAAACGGAATACCAAGCAAATCATCTTGTCCGAAGCGCAACAGTAATGCAGCTGCAGGCAATGTAGCAATCGGGAACATCAACGATTTCCCTATTTTCTGTAGAAAGCTGAACATAAATTTCCACCCCTTTAATGTATTCTTAATTTTCACTATAGCCACAATCGGTATAGTTGTCTATACCAATTTGAGAATTAATGAAAATAAAGTAAGCGTTTTCTTATGAATGCAGAAAAACTTTGGCGTTTTTTTATATAGCGGAACTTGGACGGCACGGATAGCGAGAAAATTAGGGCGTCTTGAGATTGGCTCTTAGCGCACGGCATGTTTTTCTGCCGTGCTTTTTTGTGTAATTGGGGGATTGCGGAGAGCGTGCGTATTTCTCAGGAGCGTGCGTATCCCTCTTCCGAACGTGCGTATTTTTCCAGGAGCGTGCGTATCCAGCTTCCGAACGCGCGTATTTTTCCAGGAGCGTGCGTATCCAGCTTCTGAACGCGCGTATTTCTCCTGGAGCGTGCATATCCAGCTTCTGAACGCGCGTATTTTCAGGAGCGTGCGTATCCAGCTTCCGAACGCGCGTATTTTTCCAGGAGCGTGCGTATCCAGCTTCCGAACGCGCGTATTTTTCCAGGAGCGTGCGTATCCATCTTCCGAGCGTGCGTATTTTTCAGGAACGTGCATAGCCAGCTTCCGAACGTGCGTATTTTTCCAGGAGCGTGCGTATCTAGCTTCTGAACGCGCGTATTTTCAGGAGCGTGCATAGCCATCTTCCGAACGTGCGTATTTTTCCAGGAGCGTGCATAGCCATCTTCCGAGCGTGCGTATTTTTCCAGGAGCGTGCGTATTTCTCAGGAACGTGCATATCCCTCTTCCGAACGTGCGTATTTTTCCAGGAGCGTGCATATCCCTCTTCCGAACGTGCGTATTTTTCCAGGAGCGTGCGTATCCCTCTTCCGAGCGTGCGTATTTTTCCAGGAGCGTGCATATCCCTCTTCCGAGCGTGCGTATTTTTCCAGGAGCGTGCATATCCCTCTCCCACTCAACACCGAACGAGATTTTCTCCGCAAAAAACTGCAGCTAACTCGAACTAATCGAGTTAGCTGCAGTTTGAAAAGCTAATTTCTCTTCAAATCCACTTTATTTGAAATTTAACTCCGCCTTTTATGAATGCTAGTAAAGCAAGATCTTCTTCTATCACTTTGCCAATCACATTCACTTTATCATCAGCTGGCAAATCCCTTTTTGTAATTTGCAGCTCACCTCTATAGCGTCCGTACTGTTCATTATCCACGGTGATGCTTCCTTTACTTCGAAAAATAGTGTTTTCGGGCTTTAGTAAATGAGTGCCGACCAAGCCATATTGACGAGATTCCATTGACCGAATGCAATCACGAGCAGCATCCCACCGATTGGTTTGAGCCGGCATCTCATCTAGTTGCACAAAATTCTTTGCTCTTAGAAAAATTACACCTTGCCCAAACACCTCAAATTGCTGCAAGCTTTTCTCGCTGAGCGTGATATCACCAATCAGTACTTTATCCACTGCCCCATTTTCTTTTAAATGTAGATACGCTTCAAAAGGAGCCATTCCCCGATGTTCTTCTAAAGTTGGTAACCCTTTGTACAAAGGGCCTCGAAGAGTTTCGTCTCCCGGGATAAACGCCATTACCGTCAAGCCTTCGCTTTTTAACCATAGATTTGTTTTCACAAACTCCATAGCATCTAACCCAGTTTCTGGTCGCGGATAAAAATTATGCCACATTTCTACAGTTTCTTTCTGCATCCCTGATTCCACTAGTGCAGCAAGTCCCTCTTTAGTCAATGTGCTGGCGTTTAATGCAATTTTCATCTTGTGCGACAAAGCAGCAATTATTTGGTCATCGACTCCATAATCAATTCGTAAACCAGTGACGCCCCAGTCCAACAAACCTTCTGCATTGTCCCAATCAAAGCCAAGGTATATCAAAGATTGTGGTGCAATGTCTGCTACTAACTCCATATCAAATTGCTGCGCCCAGTTTCCTAGTTGCTGCAATCGTTCTTTGTAGAGGCGCGGATTGTCCTCTGGTATATGGAGTGAAGTAAAAATAGCGGTAAATCCGTTTTTGCTCAACCGTTCAATATAAGGTTTTAAGTGTGTGAAAGACTTATCCCCCAAATACACCGAAATACCAAGCATTTTGTCAGCTCCTCTGAATAGAAAAAAGAGAGATTTCTCTCCCTTTTTTAAATACCTTCTGCCATCTCTTCTTTGAATCCAAACAGATATGTAAAGATGAATCCAAAAACATACGAAACAACCAATCCAACAAAGTACCAAACATATTTATTTTCAGCAATTAAAGGAATCAATGAAATACCAGATACTCCGATTCCAAGAGCGGCGGTCTGCATAACTGCTTGGAACGCGCCTCCAAATGCAGCTCCCATACAAGCTGTAATAAACGGTCGACCCAGTGGTAATGTCACCCCGTAAAGCAGCGGTTCGCCGATACCGAGAAAACCTACAGGCAATGCGCCTTTAATAATATTCTTTAAACGTTGATTTTTTGTTTTCACAAATACCGCAATCGTTGCACCAACTTGACCTGCTCCAGCCATTGCTAAGATCGGCAGTAACGCTGTCGCACCTACAGTGTTCATCAACTCTAAGTGAATCGGTGTCAGTCCATGGTGCAAACCAAGCATAACGAGCGGCAAGAAGAATCCTGCCAGAACCGCACCCGCTAGAGCGCCACCAACATCAAGTACAGAAGTTAATACGGTCATGATGCCATCTGATAAAACACCTGCAACTGGTACAATCGCATAAAGAGCGAAGAATCCGACGATTAATAGCGTAAAGAGTGGTGTAAATAAAATATCGACCGAACTGTGCATCACTTTACGAACATTCTTCTCAACAAACGTCATCAACCAAGCAGCAAAGATGACACCAAACAATCCGCCTCTGCCCACAATTAATGGTTCTCCGTAAATCACAATATCCGCAAGCATTGGATTAAACAAAATTCCGCCGGCAATCGCGCCTAGTACCGGTGTTCCTCCAAATTCTTTTGCTGTGTTCCACCCAACTAAAATCGCTAAGTAGGCAAATACCGTGCTGCCGAGCAATAATAAAATCTGCATCCATGTTTCCGTTCGATCAGCACCACCATTTATTGCAAAGTTAGCTGCTCCGTTAATCAGTCCCGAAGCGACTAATCCAGGAATCAATGGAATAAAGATATTTCCTACACTACGCAAAAACAATTTGAAAGGTGTTTTGTTTTTTTCTTTTAATTTCGCTTTTTTCATCACGGCTTTTTCTTCGAAACTCATGTTATCTTCATTAACATCGGCCATTTCCCCAATGGCCAGTCCCGTTTCGTTGCTCATTTCAGCCGCTACTTTATTAACCGTACCCGGGCCTATAACAATTTGAAGCGTATCGTCTTCGACAACACCCATTACCCCGTCTACACGCTTGAGTTCATTAAGATTTACTTTGCTGTCATCTTTAAGTGATAATCTCAATCGTGTCATACAATGCGCGACTTGCTGAACATTCTCTTTCCCACCAATTTTCTCGAGAATATCCTTCGCCATTTGTTGTTCTTTTTTCATACAACCCCTCCGCTCCCCTAACTGTTATAAAGCTTTGCGAACAAATCCACCTGCTATTTCCAGTTTTTCAATTGCTTGTTCTTTTGTACAATCTAGTAAACTCATCACAATTGCTGTCTTCACGTGACCATCCGCTTTTTCATAAAAATGCTCTGCAGCATCGTAATCGACTTGCGTTGCATCCATAATAATCCGTTTGGACCGCTCAATCAGTTTTGCGTTCGTCGCTTGGACATCAACCATCAAATTCCCATAAACTTTCCCTACGCCAATCATCGCAGCTGTTGAAATCATATTGAGTACGAGCTTTTGAGCAGTTCCGGCTTTTAGACGTGTAGAACCCGTTAATACTTCTGCACCTGTTTCGATCTCGATTGCGGTATCGGCAAATTCACTGATTTCCGATTGTGTATTGCAGGAAACGGCGACTGTCCCCGCACCCATTTGTTTAGCATATTGAAGTGCGCCAATAACATAGGGTGTACGACCACTTGCTGCAATGCCGACAACTGTATCATTTTTCGTTAAAGAAACCGCTTTCAAATCATCCATTCCGAATTGACGACTATCTTCCACACCTTCAATCGCTGTCTTTATCGCTTCTGCACCACCTGCAATAATTCCAACGACTTGATTTGGTGAGACACCAAAAGTCGGCACACATTCAACTGCATCCAAAATTCCTAAACGCCCACTCGTTCCAGCGCCAATATAGATCAATCTGCCCTTCGCCTTAAAGGAATGGATTACTTTTTCAACCGCTTCTTCAATGCTCGCCAATTCTTTTTCAATGATTCCTGGAACACTTTTGTCTTCCTGGTTCATCGTTTTCAATATTTCTAGCACTGACATTTCATCCATTTTCATGGTGTTGTTGTTACGCTTTTCTGTGGACAAGTTTTCCAGCATCAGCTCACCCCTTCTTTGCATTTATTTGTTGTCTTCATTCTATCCTCAAGAAATTTAATGTCAATATATTTTAAATAAATAATGAATTTTAATTTCATAAAACTCTATAAAAAAAGAGCCGAATCATCGACTCTTATCTTCTCAAGCGTTCCATTTCACCGCGTGCATCATAATATTGCTGCAATACTTTTTCTCCAACATGATGGAAAATACTCAAATACAAGGTATCGATCACAGTCAATTGCGTCATACGAGAAGCAAGACTGCCAATGCGAAAATCTTGTTCGACGTTTGGTGTACATAAGTGAACATCCGCTTCTTTGTATAAAGGAGATTTGCTAAGTGTGGTGATAGCAATAACAGTCGCGCCTTTTCTTTGAGCGAATCGAGTAAGCTCTAGCACATCTTTTGTTTTACCGGATGTACTAATCGCAACAAAAACATCCTTTTCAGTCAAATGCGGAATCACAGAAAGCATATGATGGAAATCCAATGAAGTAATCGAGTGATACCCAAGTTTCGTGAATTTATATTGCGCATCGACTGCAGCTGTTGAAGAACCGCCAACGCCAAAAAATACGATTTTTCGTGCATCGCGAATTGCATCTACCGCTTTGGTTAACTCTTTGCGATCGAGTGAATCGGCACAAGATTCAATTGCTGACTTGTTGACATGAATTACTTTATGAAAAAGATCATAGGGCGAGTCTTTTTTATTTAATACTGAAAAATCCGTTAAACTTGTATCTGTTAAAGTTAAGTCTTTCATCAAAGCAAGCTTAAAAGATTTATAACTTCCAATACCGATAGACTTACAAAAACGAATAATGGTCGCTTCACTCACAGCTGCTTTTTTTGAAAGTTCTTTTGTCGTCATATGAGGAACCGCTTCAGAATTCCCAAGAACATACTCTCCAATGCGACGCTCTGCTTCCGATAATTCCAAAAGCGCTTGTTCGATTTTCTGTCTTAAAGAAGTCATTTTGAACCTCCTGTAATTCTGTTTGTATATGCTGAATCTACTATCTTAAACTCTTTTGCTCATCTTATATAGCATACACGATTTTTTTAGTAGTCAGCTATTTTTTTGTTGACAGTTTCTTGAAACAAGCATAGAGTAGGCTCATATTTTATTTCTATAGGATGAGGAAGTGTCTGGTATGCAGTCCTGGAAAAAAAAGCGGATGTCGATTTCTCCTCCTTTAGTCATTTCCGGAAGTTTTCTGTTTTTGATTATGACAGGCACATTGTTGCTGAAACTCCCTTTCGCAACAACACAGCCAATTTCTTGGACTGATGCCTTATTTACCGCTACATCCGCTACGACCGTGACAGGTCTTAGCGTTTTTGACCCCGCCACGGTTCTTACCGGATTTGGCGAATTGGTTCTATTGGTATTGATTCAATGCGGCGGCATCGGCTTGATGACTTTCGCGGTTGCGATTCTCATCTTGTTCCGTAAAAAGGTTGGCCTTCAAAACCGAATTTACCTGCAGGAATCGTTAACTCAAAGTTCAATCGGCGGCGTTGTTAAGCTCGTCAAATCGATTTTGACATTTGCTTTAACCGTGGAAGCTGTCGCGACTGTCTTACTGACTATTTACTGGACCCCTGAATTCGGCTTTAAAGATGCACTCAACTACAGTGTCTTTCACGTCATTTCCGCTTTCAACAACGCAGGATTTTCATTGTTTCCTGATAATATGATCAGCTTTGCTGGAGATCCACTAGTCACTATCTTACTATCCTCATTGTTTATTATCGGGGGCATTGGATTTACAGTCGTTATGGATATCGCACAAAAAAAATCATTTCATCGTTGGTCTTTGCACACGAAACTGATGATTGGGGGCACTCTGATTTTGAATGCTGTCGCGACAATTGTCATTTTCATTTTGGAGTATAATAATCCTGGGACACTTGGTAACATGTCCTTATACGAAAAATTATCGACTTCTTATTTTAGTGCGGTAACCCCGCGAACTGCCGGGTTTAATATGTTGAACTACGGCGAACTTGAAGACCCGACTTTGTTGTTCACGATGTTGTTAATGTTTATTGGTGGTGGTAGCGCTTCGACAGCTTCGGGCATTAAACTCACTACGTTTATTGTCGTCATTTTAGCGACTGTTTCATTCTTGAAGTCACGCCGCGAACCTGAGCTTTTCGGTCGCTCAATTCGACTTGAAACGGTCATTCGTTCACTTGCCATTACTACCATCAGCGTCTTGCTCGTCGTTCTCTTCCTATTTTTGTTGACTGTGTCAGAAAAAATTCCGTTTTTGCCGCTCGCCTTTGAAGTGGTATCCGCCTTTGGTACGGTCGGCTTATCTATGGGCATCACAGGAGACTTGAGTAGTATCGGCGAAGTGCTTTTGAGCCTCGTGATGTTTACGGGTCGCATTGGACCATTGACGCTTTTCTTTATTTTAATGAAACCTCGCAAAGAAAATTATCGGTATCCATACGATCCTGTATTTACTGGATGATATAAAAACGCAGCTCCCTGTATTTCTGGAGCTGCGTTTTTGTATTTACTCTATTTCCTGCTAGCTAACGAGCAATGTTCAATTACAGTTGAGCGCTTAAACCTTGTCAGATCAATTATCTGCGACTTTAATCATTCCGTAGGAAGTAATCAAGTTCCACATATTTTGCGGAATATCCAACTTACCGACCATTTGTTGGGTAATCGCCGGATGGATTTCTTGTTCTTTTCCTTGTCTTACTTTATCCGTCCACTCAGGATCAATTAGCGCTTGACGTCCGAAGACGACAATATCTGCGCCTTCTGCCAAAGCCGTTACCGCATCTTCTGGTGTTTTAATGCTGCCGACTGCTACAAAAGCGGCACGGCCATTGATTTGATCCGCTAAGATGCGAACGATGCTATCGCCTTGTTCAGCGCCTTTTGGTGTTTTCTTGAATTCGAACAGCGATACATGAATATAATGGATACCACGTTGAACCAATTCTTCGACGAGTATCTTCGTTTCTTCTATTGTATAGCCCGTCGATTTTTCATTGTTTTCTTCTGGTGATAGACGGTAGCCGACAATAAATTGCTCATCCGCATATTTTGCGACCGTGTCTTGAACTTTCTTCATGACAGCAAGTGGGAATCTCATACGATTTACTAGACTGCCGCCCCATTGATCTTCACGCTGATTGGTAACCTTCGATACAAATTGCTGGAGCAAGTACGTATTGGCGCCGTGAATTTCCACACCATCAAAGCCCGCTTCGATTGCTCTTTTAGTCGTTGCCCCAAAATCTTCGATAATTGCGTAGATTTCTTCTTCCGTCAATTCGCGCGGTGTTGGCTTGCCCGCTTCTCCTACAGCACTTGGCGCTACGGTTTCATTGGCTTTTATCAATTCAGGCTGTCCTTGACGTCCGCCATGCTGCATTTGCAAAATCGCTTTGCTGCCTTTTGATTTCATTTCTTTTGCCAATTGTTTTAGGCGTGGAAGTGCGCTGTCGTCAAACCCGATAAATTGGTTTGGAAACGCAATGCCATTTTCTGAAACGGCGATGCACGCTGTAATGTATAAACTACCTAAACCTGCACGACGATTGTAATACGTTAATTCTTCGTCTGAAACAGTCCCGTCTCTATTTCCCGAATAAGTTGTCATCGGGGCTACACCCAAACGATCGTTTAATACTACGCCGTTTGGCAAAGTAATTTCATGGAATAACTCTTTATATAATGGTTTCATGGAAGTTCCTCTTTTCTTCGTGCTCATCTTCTCCGAAAGCTATCGGTATTTCAAAATAGCATATGAATTTTAAGGAATCAAGAATACGCGCTCGCTTCTTTTTTCGGTACATTATTTTTGACCACCTCTACTCCCAGTGGTACGCTTTTCATCGAATCTACATACATAAGGAGGAATTTTCCATGACCGTTCAAAAATATAAAGAAATTCATTTAGTGAATCGTCCTGAGGGCATGCCGACAAACGACGATTTCAAATTTGTTGAGAAAGAAATTCCGACACCAGGCGAAAACGAAGTCCTATTGAAGACTCTTTACCTATCAGTTGATCCGTATATGCGCGGTCGAATGAGAGACATAAAATCATACATTCCACCATTCCAGCTAAACGAAGCTTTAGTCGGTGGCGTGTTAGCTGAAGTTGTTGAATCACATTCGGATTTATTTGAAAAAGGGGACATTGTCAGCAACAACCTTAGCTGGTCGGAGTACAACGTGGCGAATGCCGCCAAACTTCAAAAAGTTGATCCAACTGCAGCATCTATCACAGCACATTTGAGTGTTCTTGGATTGACTGGACTGACTGCTTATTTCGGATTGCTCGACATTGCTAAACCTCAAGCTGGTGAAACGGTTGTTGTTTCTGGCGCAGCAGGTGCAGTCGGTTCTATCGTTGGCCAATTGGCGAAAATCAAAGGTGCACGTGCTATCGGCATCGCAGGCTCTGATGACAAAATTGATTACTTGATCAACGAACTCGGTTTTGACGCAGCTGTTAATTACAAAAAAGACAGCTTTAAAGAAGACTTAATAGCCGCTCTTCCAGATGGTGTTGATGTTTACTTTGATAATGTCGGTGGTGACATTTCCGATGCAGTCATGAATGAGTTAAACAAGCATGCGCGTGTTACCGTGTGCGGCGCAATTTCTTCTTACAATTCTGTAGATGGGGATGTTGGCCCCCGCATTCAAGGTCAATTCATCAAAACAAGCGCAATGATGAAAGGCTTCACACTCGGCGATTACGCCAAAGATTTACCAACAGGCGTTGTGGCACTGACGCAATGGCTACAAGAAGGTAAATTGAAATACGATGAAACGATTGTCGAAGGCTTTGAAAATACACCGGATGCGTTTCTCGGCCTATTTAAAGGCACCAATCTCGGCAAACAATTGGTCAAAGTCGCTGATCCTGAGTTTGCTAAGCTATAAAACGATGAAAAAGCCGCCTAGTTTAGGCGGCTTTTTCCATTTATTGGCGATACTGTCGAGAATGCGTGGAATACTGTCCGATTTGTCTTGAATACTGTCCGATTTGAGCCACATACTGTCCAATTTCAAGAAATACTGTCCGAATCGTCAAATCCCCTCTTATCGGTACACTTCCAAAACGATTCGCAAAACTAAACGCGGGATATAAAATAAAATCTCCAGACCTTCAAGAATCACATCAAAAATCCACCAGCGATTCTTCTTTTCTTTCTCCTTCGTTTTGATTTCCATCTACCACGCCGCCCTTTCTACTTTTTTACTTTATACGTAGCAAGCAAGGATTGGTTTCATTTTTCAGATAAATCGAATGCCGATGCCAATAAACGCAATACGTTCATGCGATTCGTTATACCTGAAATGTTTGGAATGATGGTGATTTCATCTGGCTCAAAGCGTTCAGCAATCTCTTCAATTTGCTCTTTCACCTGTTCAGCGGTACCAATCAACATGCGCTTACGATTGCGTTCGATTTTTTCTTGCTCACTTGCGCTAAAGCCACGTTTTCGAGCCGTTTCAATCGATGGATAATAGGGCGGTGGTGAATCCGACTCAATAAACAATAACCACAAATCAAACGCGGTCGCCAACGCCTCCGCTTGTTCCATCGTTTCGGCAACTACTGCAAAAACAGCAATGATGACTTGCGGTTGCTGTAAAAATACCGAAGGCTGAAAGTTTGAACGATAAGTTTTTATGACATCCACTGCTTGTTCAGACGGTTTTGCGAAATGCGCATAGGCATAACTCATCCCTTTTTCAGCAGCAAGCCGGGCACTTCCAAATCCTGTACCAAGAAGCCACAATTCAGGTGCTGTTTCAATCGTCGGCATTACTTGTAAGGCTTGAAAACGATGTTCGCTCGTTATATCATCTGAAAAATACTTTTGAAGGTCCGTCAACTGTTGTTCATAGGGCAACCGTTTTGTTTTGCTTTCATTCAATGCTTCGTTGACGATTCGGTAGCTGCGCGAACGCCCGATGCCGAGATCGATGCGCTCCGGGTGCAAGGCTTCAAGTAGACGAAAGTTTTCTGCAACTTTATAAGCACTATAATGAGGTAGCATGACACCACCTGAACCGATGCGAATGGTTTTTGTAGAAGTCGCCAAATGCATCATCAACAGTTCGGGCGAGCTGCCAGCAACTGAGTCGACTTTATGGTGCTCAGCTACCCAAAAACGCTTGAATCCAAGCTTTTCTGCTAGCTGTGCAAGTTGAGTCGTTTGTTTGAGCGCAACTGACGCTGTCTGTCCTTCATCAATAGGTGAATAATCCAAGACGTTCAGTAGAACCATTTGCCTGCACTCCTTTTCATTATACTTAAAGCCTAGCATGCAAATCGATGTCCTTTCTACTTTGCTGTCCCGCAAATCTTACAGATACACTTCTAACTTAATATATCTATTCTGTGACAGCTGCCGCAATTTAACAGTTATTTCCGAATCGCTTCAGTTCCCCTTTTTCTGACATTCTATTACACTAAAGATAATAAAAATGGAAAAGCGCTTACACGTCCCTCCACCAAGAAAGGCAGGAGCTTCACTATGAAAAAACTCTCATTTGCAGGTTTTATTGTTTTAGTATTATTGGTACTTTCAGGCTGTTCTACTTCGAATGCTTCCGAGTCTAGCAGTTCAGCTTCTGGGCAAGCAACCAATACAAGCACTTCTAAATTTCCGGATAATCCGAATGTGGACCTCGAGTTCGATACCGATAAATTGCAGGATATCTATTTGGCCGGCGGCTGCTTCTGGGGAGTCGAAGCTTATATGGCACGCGTTTACGGCGTTTATGATGTAACGTCAGGTTATGCCAATGGCAATACCGAAAATCCGACTTACGAAGAAGTTATCCGTGAAAACACTGGACATGCTGAAACCGTTCATGTTCGTTACGACCCAGAGCGTGTCGATTTGGAGAAGCTACTCGGCCATTACTTCATGATTATCGATCCAACACTCTTGAATCAGCAAGGCAATGATCGCGGCGAACAATACCGCACAGGAATTTATTATGAAAATGAAGATGATCGAGCTGTTATCGATAAGGTTTTCGCAGCCCAAAAAGAGCGCTACGATGAGCCGATTGTTACAGAAGTTGAACTGCTGGATAATTATTATTTAGCTGAAGAATACCATCAAGATTACCTTGAAAAAAATCCAGATGGCTACTGTCATGTTGAGTTTGATACGTTAGAAGGTCAAGAGGTAGAAGGCGACGCACAGTCGGTAATCGACCCGGCACTTTACCCGAAACCGAGTGACGAAGAACTAAAAGCAACATTGACTGATATTCAATACGATGTAACACAAAAAGACGATACGGAGCGCGCTTTTTCTAGCGAATACGACGGCTTTTATGAGCCCGGTATTTATGTAGATATCACCACTGGAGAACCGCTTTTCTCTTCTGCAGATAAATACGATTCCACAACAGGATGGCCGAGTTTCACGAAGCCAATCGATCCGGCAGTTGTCACCGAGCATGATGACGGTTTTCTCTTCCTGCAACAAACCGAAATCAGAAGCCGCACTGGCGATAATCATTTAGGCCACGTTTTTACTGACGGTCCGGAAGACAAAGGTGGCTTACGCTATTGCATGAACGGTGCAGCGCTATTGTTTGTACCTGAAGCAGATATGGAAGCAGAAGGCTACGGCTTTTTGTTAGATAAAGTAAATTGATTTACAATGCCAAAAGGGCAGTTAGCATTTAGCTGACTGCCCTCAGGTCGTAGACAAAAGAATATTTACGTTAGTTAAAGAATAAATAGTCATTGCATCTTGTATATACTGGATTCTGTGCTCCATGCGGACGCTTTCCGCGGACGAAGAGCGCTGAGCCTTCTCGTCGCAAGCTTCTGCGGGGTCTCATCACTTCGTTCTTCCGCAGGAGTCGCCGCATTGAGCTCCGAATCCTTGAGAGAGTGCTTATGAAAAGTAGATTCGTTAGTTACTCTCGCTGATTTGAGACCGCGGAAAGCAAAGTGACCGGACCTGTTGGATTATACACGACTATTCATTTTTTATAGACTTTGTCTACAGTCTAAGGGCAGTCAGCATTTAGCTGACTGCCCTTTTTCTATTTATAGCTGGTGAATTATGAGTCTCAGAAATACTCACTTTAGATAGAATCGCCAGTGGCTACACGGGCGCTTCCGCTTTTCTTCTTTGTCCAGACTCCAGTAGCCAGATTCTAGGGTCATAAGCCACTCTGGCTGTGCGGCAAAGTACGCCACTTCGCCAGCGCGTCTTATGCCCGTCGAATCTACACGGCTACTTCCGCTTTTCTATCCTCAATCCACAATAAAATACCTGGCATCTGGATGCGCAAATACGATTGCGGACACGGATGCTTCGGGGTCCATCATATATTCTTCGGTTAAATGCACGCCGATGTCTTCGGGTTTGATCAAGTTAAATAATTTGGCTTGGTCTTCTAAGTTCGGGCACGCGGGGTAACCGAATGAGAAGCGCTGGCCTTGGTATTTGGCGGCAAAACGGTCGCGCATGGAGAAATCGGTTGTATCTGGGAAGCCCCATTGATCGCGTATTTCTTGGTGGATGCGTTCAGCAAAACCTTCTGCGAGTTCAAGTGCTGTTGCTTGCAGTGCATGGCTTTCTAAAAATTTGCCTTGTTCTTTCAGGCGTGTTGCTTGTTCGCGTACGCCAAAGCCTGCAGTTACTTGCATAAAGGCCACGTAATCCATTTCGCCACTGTCGACTGATTTTAAGTAATCGGACAAGCATAAGAATGGTAACGCAGATTGGCGTGGAAATGTAAATCGTTCGATTTCTGTTTTGCCATCAGCAGGGTCATAAACGATGACATCGTCTCCGTCACTTTGAGCTGGGAAAAATTGATACAGCCCTGATGGTTTTAACAGTCCTGACCCTAAAAACTCGGTCGTCAGTTCATGAAGCTGAACAGCACGCGGATCGCCTTTAGCTAACGAATTATCGTTATAGCCTTTTAATCCGAGGTGATGACCAATCAATGTGCGCATGTTGACGTATGGATACAAATGAGCCACAGAATACTCTTTCAATACGTGACGACGCAAATCGTTCGGCACGTGAACCGTGACGTCTTCGCGCACTGTTTTCACTGGCTTCTCAGCAACGGCTACAGCGGGCTTGGCTGCACGCACGGCTTCAGATGCTTGGCGTTTCTCTTGCTGTGCATCCAACTCTAGCAGCAACTCTGCTTTTCCGGCACCGCTTTGCAGCCGATTCGCTAGATCTAATCCTTGCATCGCATCTTTCGCGTAAATGACCGGCCCGTCGTATTCCGCTGAAATTTTGGTTTCGGTAAAGCGTCTCGACAATGCCGCCCCGCCCACTAAAATGGGTACATCAATGCCCGCTTCTTTAAAGTCTTGCGCGGTGATGACCATTTGCTTCGCCGACTTAACGAGTAACCCCGACAAGCCAATCATGTCTGGTTTTTCTTTTCGAATCACTTCGATCAAGGTAGCCGGTGTCACCTTAATTCCAACATCAATCACTTTAAAGCCGTTATTGCTTAAGATAATCTCCACTAAGTTTTTGCCGATGTCATGAACATCGCCTTTAACAGTCGCCAAAACGATTTTCCCTTTTCCAGAATCGTCTTCTTTTTTCTCCATAAACTGCTCAAGAAATGATACGGCTGCTTTCATGACGCCTGCACTTTGCAACACTTCCGCAACAATTAATTGGTTGTCATTAAACAAACGGCCTACTTCGGCCATCCCTTTCATCAACGGTCCATTAATGACATCAAGCGGTTCATCATACATCTCTAGCGCTTTTTCCAAATCAGGTATCAAGCCTTCTTTTGTTCCTTCTATAATATAGTAAGCGAGTCGATCTGGTACTGTTTTCGGAATATCATCTTCTGTTTTTTCTTTTTTCTTATCGCGGTAAAAAGCCGTAAAGTCAGCTAAAGTTTCATCTGTTGTCGTAAACAGTAATTCATTAGCCATATCGATTTCCTGTTTTGGAATGGATGCATAACGCTCTAATTTTTCCGTATTGACGATGGCATAGTCCAAACCTGCCTGCGTGCAATGATATAAATACACGGCATTTAACACTTCACGACCAACCGGTGGTAAGCCGAATGAAACGTTACTAACACCTAAAATCGTCAATGCGCGTGGCAGTTTTTCTTTAATTAACCGAATGCCTTCAATCGTTTCTACTGCAGAACCAATGTATTGCTGATCGCCCGTACCGACTGGGAATACCAGTGGATCAAAAATGATGTCTTCCGGTGCAAGCCCCCATTTATGGACCAGCAAGTCATATGACCGTTCGGCTATTTCCAACTTACGCTCACGCGTGACCGCCATCCCAACTTCGTCAATTGTACCCACAACGACTGCCGCACCGTATTTTTTCACGAGCGGCATTACCGCATCAAAACGTTCTTCTCCGTCTTCTAGATTAATCGAGTTGATAATCGCTTTTCCTTGTGAAAATTTCAATGCAACTTCAATCACTTCTTCGTCTGTAGAATCGATAACGAGCGGTACTTTTACTTTTTTGACGACTTCTTTCATGAATTTCGTCATGTCTTCAACTTCGTCACGATCCGGATTTGCTAAACAAATATCAATAACGTGCGCTCCGTTTTTCACCTGTGCGCGAGCAATTTCAGATGCTTCTTCAAATTGGCCATCGACTATTAATCGTTTAAATTTACGAGAACCAATAACATTCGTCCGCTCTCCGATAAACAAAGGACGCATCGTTTCGTCGTATTGCAAAGGCTCAATTCCAGACACGACATGGCCGCGCTCAACAGGGTCTGGTTTTCTCGGCGGCAATCCGTCCATAGCCAAACGCACTGCTTTAATGTGTTCCGGTGTGGTTCCGCAACAACCACCGACGACGTTCAGCCACCCTTTATCTGCAAAACCTTTTAATTTTTTCGCAAGTGATTCGGGTGTTTCGTGATAATGACCGTCTTCATCTGGCAAGCCTGCATTTGGGTAACAACTAACATAGCCGCCCGACAGCTCTGACAGCGAACGAATATGGTCTGTCATAAATTCTGGACCTGTTGCACAGTTTAACCCGACGGATAGCGGCTTGACATGTTCAATGGAAATGTAAAACGCTTCAATGCTTTGACCGGCAAGCGTCGTCCCCATCGGTTCAATCGTTCCGGACACCATAATCGGCAATTCGATTCCCGTCTCTTCAAAAGCTTGTTTAATGCCAATTGTCGCCGCTTTCACATTCAACATGTCTTGACTGGTCTCGAGCAAGATGAGATCTGCTCCGCCTTCAACAAGTGCCTTGGCTTGCACGTAAAAATTTTCCAGCATGACATCAAATGTGACGCCACCCGTTACAGACAAAGTTTTCGTTGTCGGTCCAATCGCACCTGCCACAAAACGAGGCCATTCCGGGGTGGAAAATTCAGCAGCCGCTCGTTTCGCAATTTCGACTGCGCGTCTATTAATATCCGCCGCTTGGTCACCGATTCCATATTCGTCCAAAACAATCGGTGTACCTCCAAATGTATTGGTGCAAAGAATATCGGCTCCAGCTTCAAGATAAGCCGTATGGATATCTTGAATAACATTCGGTCGGACAATGTTCAAGTATTCATTGCAGCCGTCAAATTCTTCTCCACCAAATTCTTCAGGTGACAGATCGGCATTTTGAATCATCGTCCCCATCGCTCCGTCGATAATTAAGATTCTTTTTTTAAGCTGTTGTTCAATAAGATGTTTGGACATGGCTGCGATCGCTCTCTTTCTGTTGATCTAGTTGTCGAATATACCGAATCAATTCCACGGTCATGTCGTAACGGACAAACGGTGTGATCAAGTAAATACCGTTGAATAGCTCTGCTGCTGTGTCAATCAATTCTTTAGCGATTTGAATGCCTTCCGTTGTGGCTCGGTCCTTGTCATCTCCACATGCACGCATGCGTTCAAGTGCGTCTTCTGACAACTTGATACCCGGCACTTCATGATGCAAAAATTCGGCACTGCGAATACTGGTCAACGGCATTACCCCAATAAAAATGGGCGTATTTAAATGCTTTGTCGCTTCGTACATTTCAACGATTTTTTCTTTTGTGTATACGGGCTGCGAAATAAAATAATCCGCTCCGCTTTCAATTTTCTTCTCAAGTCTTGCTACGGCTCGGTCAAGCACACGAACATTCGGATTGAACGCCGCAGCGACAGAAAAATTAGCTTTTTTCCGTAGCGGTTTACCAGAAAACGAAATGCCTTCATTTAGTTTTTTGATCAATTGAATCAATTCCATACTGGACACGTCATAAACGCTTGTCGCTCCTGGAAAATCTCCAACTTTGGTCGGATCGCCTGTGACAGCGAGAATGTCGTGCATACCGAGTGCATCGAGTCCCATCAAATGTGATTGCAAACCAATTAAGTTGCGGTCGCGACACGTAATATGAGCGAGCGGCCGAATTTTTTCTGTGTGCTTGAGAATCGAGCCCATCGCCATATTACTAATACGCGGTGACGCTAATGAATTATCGGCCATGGTGACAGCATCCACACCTTCTTCATGCAAAGCGACAGAGCCTTCAAGAAATTTTGTGACGTCCAAATGACGTGGCGTATCGAGTTCCACAATAATCGTTCGTTGTGTTTTCGCTTTTTCGTGAAGCGGCTTTACTTCTAGCGCTTCGGCCTCTCGGATGACAATCGGCTTTCTTTTGGTTACTTCTTTATAAAAAATCGGCGGTAACTTACCGAGGTGTTTTTTCACCGCTTCAATATGCTTTGGTGTTGTACCACAGCAACCGCCAATCAAGCGAACGCCTTCTTGTCTTAACAATAAAGCAGCACGTCCGAAATAATCTGCTTCTGATTCGTAAACAATCCGCCCATCTTCTACGTCAAGTAGGCTAGCATTTGGGTATGCAGAAAGAAAAGCTTTTTCGGGTAAGGTTACTTCTTCAAAAGCTTGAATTGTATGATGCGGTCCTAGACGACAATTGACACCAACAATGTCTGCTCCAAGTGATTCTAATTGGTGCAAAGCGTCATTCAATGACATGCCGTTTTGCAAAATACCCGGATCATGCATCGATACTTGTGCAATCAATGGGGTATCTGTGATGCCTTTCAAATGTTTAACAGTTGCTACTAATTCTTCAAAATCGTAATAAGTTTCAAGTAGTAGGCCATCGGGGTCGCCCGCAAGCAACTGACTCGCTTGCTGGTCGACCATCGCAATGATTTCCTGCAAGGTGGCGTCACTTTTACGAATTCCGCGAATGCCGCCAATCGTTCCAAAGACAAATTGACCCCCCGGTGCTGCTGCACGTTTCGCAATTTCAATAGCAGCTTTGTTGATGTCTGCAACTTGTTCTTCTAATCCGTAACGAGCAAGTTTGAGTGCATTAGCCCCGTACGTATTGGTTTGAATGATATCTGCTCCAGCTTTGATATAGTCTTGATGAATCTTTTCGATTACTTCTGGCCGCTGTAAATTCAATTCCTCGTTGCAATACTCAATGCCATACGAATACAGCAAGGTTCCCATGCCACCGTCCGCCGTCAAAATTTTCGTCTTCAGTTCGTCTAATAAACCCATCCACTCAACCCCCCATATATACAAAAAAAGCCTCCATGAAAAAGAAGGCTTTACGATATCAAACTCGTTCCTTTTCATCTGTCAGGCAATCGCTTGCCTGCTGGATTTAGCACCTGACCTTTCGGCTGGTTGCTGAAGCGTCACAGGGCCAGTCCCTCAACTTCTCTCGATAAAGATTCACTATTCAGTTTTAGTATTCTTAGTATAGTACAGGTATCTATTGGTCAGGTCAATATGTTTTGTTAGAAAAAAATGAACTTTCTGTGAGTTTCTTTAAAAATAGAATCCTTTTATTCTTTAGAAGCTGTTAACGTTTTTCGCCGCCCTCCCTATTCTTTCTCCTCTCTACATCTGTTTATTTATTGTACACACCATTTCAGGAAATACTGGACCAATAATCAAATCAAAAGAAGAGTTACATGTTTATTCATAAGGACAGTAACATACAGTCACTTGGAAAATGTTCGATCAAAAACAATAGCACCTTTATGTATATTATGAAAATGTTCTAGGCTTCCCTGGCCGATCAGAATCCAGTTATGTATGCACTTGGTTTCGCCAAGACACTTGGGCAAAAGCCTAACACCGCTGCCACTTCATCAGCTCGCTTGCGACTCAAAAAACCTATCTGGATTAAAAACTTCCGATAGGTTTTTCTATAAGTATACTGTCTTCTTCTGCTTTAAAAAAGACTTTGCAAATCCTTTACCGGCCGAGCGTCTGCTTGTCCTTCGTAACTAATAAATTCAATTTCTCCAATGCGCATGCCAGCATTGTATTCCCCGATAACTGTATCCAATAGAATAAAAGAAGCCGAGATAAATTCATCTTCATTTTCTTCAGTAAAACCTTTAATGTAAAGAATTAAATTCACTTCGTCGTTGGCGTTATCTTTTTCAAAAGTACAAAAGATGTCTTCCCATGCTAATTTAATATCGCCATACTCGATCGATACTTCTTCGTCTTGTCGCTGGCGAAAGGCGATAATCGTAAACGATTCAAATTCTGGAGCCTGACCAACTAGATCAATGACGTCATCAAATGCCTCAACCATGCCGTCCGCACTGATGATGAATTGTCGTTTGTCGTTAATTAAAAGTTCACTAAGTTCAAACGCCAAATGTTTGTTAACCTTGTGCAATTTCTTTTCCAATTGATTTAATAGTTTGCTTCTACTCGACTCATCCAAGCGACTATAGACCTCTTTATTGTCTGCAAACCATTCCCAAAAAGCCGCCACTTTATTTTTTCTCTTCGGCAACCAATTCATCCTGCTATCCCCTTTGCACCCATCTATGATTTCTTCTTTCTATCATATCATTTTCACACGAAAGGGATAGTTCTTTTTATCCATGAAGAAAGTCTACTTCTAAGCTATCCAGTCTACGACAATAAAAAAACCCTATCCACAAATCAGTAACACTGACTCGTAGACACGCTTTTTTTATTTTCTGAATCTGATTGCTAATCCTTTTAAGAAGTTGCGTGCATAGCGATCGCCGCATTCTTTGTAATTTTTATGGCCAACTTTTCGGAGTAACGCTCCAAGTTCACCTTTTGTTACCGTAACTCCAGCTAAATCCCAAATCTCCAACATGTCTTCACTCGTTAGCTGTAAAGCAATTTTCACTTTTTTCAGCAGTAAGTTGTTAGAACGTTCATTGGTCACTGCAGAAACTTCAGTTTGCCCGGGTTTGGGCTCTTGACGTCCTCTTTTGAAAACGATAAATCCATTTAAAAAAGATTCAAATAGAGCGTCTTCTGCCTTAATATAGTCTTCTTCTTCCCGGTCAATCCAAATACGATCTTCCTCTTCCTCTTCGCTATCTGGGGTTTTTGTCAGCACTTTTAATACTTCATCTTTGCTAAGTTCTATACCACCCAATTTGAAAATTTCGACCATATCCCTATTTTTTATATCTAGTGCATAACGCAGTCTGATCAATAAATCGTTATTATCCATCTTTTCTTCCTCCTGTAGCTTGCTCATTATCGTCGTTATCCGAAGTCGATTCAATTCTAATGATAGCACATAATCTCCGGGTCATCGCGCTTACGCGAAGACAGCAAAAAAGACAGGATTAGAACACTGTCTCGCGGTTTTCTTTATTTTTTACTTCTTTTAATTGTTCGACTTTCTCTTTCATATCTTGAATAATGTCCAAAGATTCTTTATCGTTCGTCGACTCTTCATAGAAAAACTGCAAATCTCGCTCCATATCTGCCAGACGTTCATTATAGTGTTTCAGTTTTTCGGCGACAATTAAACGCTTTGCTTCTTCTATACTCTTCATCTCTTGTTACCTCCACTTCGACAATCTGCGAACAGGCTTTCCCCTTTATTCCCTACTTCTTCATGCTTTAATCCTTTTTTTGTGACAGTATTATGTCTGCACGAACTTCAATAAAGAAGGAAAAGTAACGAATCCATCTCTTGTACCCCAGCCCCCTTTCTTGAATTGTCAACTAAGTTTACAATTTAGAGCATGTGTGCTATACTAGAATTAGTTGAGATACATTTTAGGAGGAAAAAAATGTTTACCATTGGAGATCACATCATTTATTCCACACATGGCCTATGTAGAATTAACGATATCCGTGATGAAACAGTTTCAGGTGTCACAAAGAAATATTATAAATTGCATCCTTTAGCGAATACGTTAGTGACCATCACTACGCCTGTCGATAACGATAAAGTCGTGATGTTGAAGCTTCTCCAAAAAGAACAAGCACTCGAAATCATTGAAATTTTTAAAAAGCCTGGAGTAGAGCCCGATCAGTCAACTGCTAAAGCGTTACAGCCTAAGCTCATTAATACAGGAGACCGTATGCAAATTGCGGAAATTGTTAATACGCTAATGCGCAAGAAGTTTGATACGCAGCTTCAGAAAGAAACTTTCTACGCGCATGACTATAAACTGATTAACAACACACAGATCATGCTCTTTAAAGAACTTGCTCATGCAATGGACACGAGCTTTGAAGAAATCAATCAAATGATTAACGACCTGATCACAGAAGATCAACCGTCGTCGACTGTTAACTAGACTAAAAAAAGATCTTGTTTCATCAATTTATTGATGAAACAAGATCTTTTTTAACATCCAAACTATATTCCCCAATCGGTCTTTAAAAGATCTTTGAGCATTTTCATTTGATCAGCACCAATTTTTTCTGCAATTTTATGTTCCAACTGAATTTTCAATGCTTCGTTTTTTTCGTAGTATTCTTTCCCTAACGTCGTGAGTCGAATGCATTTTTCTTTTTTATTGTTCTCAACATTTTGTACTTCTACCAATTCTTTAGTCACCAAGTTTTTAATAAATTTATGGATGGCCTGGCGAGAGATGTCTACATTTTTGGTAACATACGAAATAGTGGGCTGCTTTTTATAAATGCGTGCCATAATCTGCCATTCAGAGTTTGAAATGTGGATGTCACTCGTGTCGTTCCATGCACGCTCTGAAATTCTCTGTGTTGAAATATGGCGTTCGCTCAATAAATCAATCAACTCTAAATTCTGCAATTCCACGTACGGGGTCAAACGGTTCACTCCAATCATTTGCTTCGCCATTTAATATACCGATTCTATCAGATGAAGTCAATTTGTGAAAATACTAACGATTCCATAACTTTCTCTTCGTCATATCGTCCTAAAAAACCGCCTAGACATTCCACTTTTTTGGAATACTCAGGCGGTTTCTTATGATGAAGATACCATTATTTCATTTCAAAAACACTTGCACAAAAGAACTCTATTGCGTTCTATTAGACAGATGTCAGCTCTTGCTCCTGCTGCTCAAAGTCGTTCAGCAATGCACGTACTTCATCTGTCGTTTCAGTATACATCAACTGATTTCTCAATTCACCAACGCCCCGTACTCCACGAACATAAATTTTAAAGAAGCGGCGCAACGGTTTGAATGCGATGGGCTGACTTTCTGTTGAGTAGTGGTCGTGAAGGTCTAGGTGTAGCCTCAGCAAGTCAAACAATTCTTTCGGGCTATGTTCTGTCGGTTCTTGTTCAAAAGCAAAGGGATTGTGAAAAACACCTCGCCCGATCATAACGCCGTCAACCCCATATTTATCGGCAAGTTCCTGACCCGTTTGACGATCCGGAATATCTCCGTTGATCGTCAAAAGAGTATCTGGCGCGATTTCATCACGAAGTTTCTTGATTTCTGGAATCAATTCCCAATGTGCAGGCACTGCACTCATTTCTTTTTTGGTCCGCAAATGAATCGATAAATTGGCAATATCCTGCTCAAATAGATGAGTCAGCCAGCCTTTCCACTCGTCCACGTCCGTATACCCAATTCTTGTTTTGACGCTGACAGGCAAGCCGCCTGCTTTTGCTGCCTGGATAATATCAGCTGCGTTGTCCGGATAACGGATCAAACCACTGCCTTTTCCTTTGGCCGCAACATTTGGCACAGGGCAACCCATGTTGATGTCGACTCCTTTAAAGCCTTGTTTCGCCATTCCGATGCTCATCTCTCGGAAGTGCTCAGGCTTATTGCCCCATATATGAGCCACCATTGGTTGTTCGTCTTCAGTAAAGGTCAAACGCCCTCGCACACTAAAGATTCCTTCGGGGTGACAGTAACTTTCCGTATTTGTAAACTCAGTAAAAAACACATCCGGTTTTGCCGCTTTTGCTATTACATGGCGAAACACTACATTCGTAACATCTTCCATCGGCGCCAATACAAAAAAAGGTCGTGGTAAATCACGCCAAAAATTCTCTTTCATATTCAAGTTCCAATCCTTTCATTAAAGGATGCAAGATCGATTCTTCATCCAAACATTATTATTCGATTTATACTAGCAATCCTTATTGTATCGTCATCTCATTTTTTCTTAACCTTATACAGTTTACACGAATCGTCCGTTTGTGGAAAGTGGCGGGGGTTGTATTGACAATGCTACGTTGTTTAATCGCTTGCTGACTTTAGATTGGCTAGTCATCGTACTACTTTTCATCATAAAAGCGTCAACTCGATTATAGAGTTGACGCTTTTAGCTTGGAAATCAACGATCACACGATCTTTTCTGTTTCAAAAAACTGATACGCGTTTTTCCCTGATTTCTTCGCTTGAAATAAAGCGAAATCCGCATTTTTAAGGAGTGTTTTCAAGTCAATTTCGCTGTTAATTGAGTACGTAGCAATTCCAAGACTTGCAGAAAGTTGAAAATCATCATCCCAAGTCATCAAACTATCCAGTAAACGTGTCGCCATTTCACTCAGTCGTTCTGCGCTAGTTGGTTGAGAGAAATGGATAACGAATTCATCTCCTCCTAATCTAACAGCAAAAACATCCTCATACCCATCGATAAATTTCAGAAGTCTGGATGCAACTTCTTCTAACACCATGTCTCCGGCGTCATGACCGTACAAATCGTTGACTCCTTTAAAGCCATCCAAATCTAGAAAGAACACTGTTCCTCCAGAATCGTGATGGTCTTCGAAAAATTTAGCAAGATAACGTCTATTGTATAGGTTGGTTAACGCATCTCTATAAGCAAAACGCTCTAAATCCAAGTAATAAGAAAACATCCGAACAATTCGTTGAAGCAAGTGAATACTTTTCTCATCAAAACGGCTTACTTGATCATTCACTGCACACAATGTTCCGAATTTCTCTCCATTAACAAAAGAAATAGGGATCCCCAAATAAGATTTAATATTGGCTTTTTCTAGTATATTCTTAAAATCACCTAAACTACTTTCTTTACTGACGTCTTCATAAATCAACGGTTGTTTTGTTCCAAAATCAATGTGCTGACAAAGGGTATCATTAAGATTTACAATCGTACCTTCAGTGACATCAATGCTTGTATTATCATTTGAAAACTTGAGAATCACTTGCTGCGTGTCATTAATAGAACTTAAAAAAATAAATTGCTCCGGCAAGATTTCTTTGGCGAGATCGAGTAAGTCAGTAGCTAGTTCATCAAAATTCTTGTACATTTCTAATTCTTGAAATATCGTCATCGTTAGGCACCTCGATTGTCGTCATGTCCGTATTTTTAAGTTAACCAACTATCCATTTAATCGTATAAGTCTCACTAAAGTTTAACATAGACAGCGAATGGTTGTTAAACAACTTGCCCGCCTCTTGAATGCCCCACTAAGTGATTATTGAAGACATCTAAGAGCTTTGTTTCTTGTCAGACGCCTAGTGAAATAAATAGCAATACCCAAAAAAAGCTCATTTATCGTTCAATTGACGGAGAATCTGTGCTTGCTTTTTATTGATAAAAGATAAATTTTGCCTAAAGACTCAATAAAAAAAGCTTTACAATCGAGAATTTCTCTTATATAGTAACTGAATAGTTATAATATTATAATCACCAGATAGAGGGTGGGATGCATGAAAATTGATAAAGCAGCAACAACTCCTCTTTATTCGCAAGTAGAGGTTATTTTAGAGGATAAGATTCTGACAGGAGTTTGGGACGAAGGTTTTCAGATTCCAACAGAAAATGAATTGGCAGAAACGCATGATGTTAGCAACATTACCATCAAACGAGCCATTATGAATTTAGTGGACAAAGGAATGCTCATGCGACAACGCGGACGCGGAACTTTTGTAACCAAACTGCCAACAGAGAAAAATATCCACAAATCAGAGTTTATCAAGATGAATGAAGAGATTAGCAGTTCTCATAATTTACTTGCAAGTGGTTTTCATCAAGCCTATCCTGGGGTAGCTAAGCAGTTAGGTTTGCCTGCAGACACTGAATTCGTCTATTTAGAGCGACTTGGCTATGAAGAAGGAGAACTGGTTTCATTAGAGTACACTTATATTCCTCAGAATATCTGGCCCGCTATCGAACAGCCACCCGACAAGGATACATTTGTTTATGACGTTCTGAAAAAAACATGTGGAATTTCTCTAGCACGTTCGAAAAATTACTTTTCTGCAGCAGTCGCCAATGAAAAAGAAATGAAGTTGCTTGGAGTTCGTTCGAACACGCCGCTCTTTGTTTGGGAGCGCATTACGTACTCCACGTCCGGAGAGCCTGTTGAGTATTCTAAATTCGTTATGAAACAAGACAAAGACAAGTACTATGTAGAGTTAGAACTGACTTGATCGATAGAAAAAGTGATCTCTAATGTTGCCTACATCGTTTTATATAGAAACTAGTATCATTTTAGTTTCTATTATTATATAAAGTTATAATATTATACTTAATTAAGTTAATATGATTTTAAAGCCGCGTTACCTGTTTTTTATACATTTAGAAGGATGGTGGGTTACATGGAAAAGCACAGCAAGGGGAAAAAAGAAAAACGAAAGTTGAAATTGAAAGCGCCTACAACAACTGCATTACTGATGTTCATCATCGTTCTTGTCGCATTATTAACTTATATCGTACCTGCAGGTCAGTACGAGCGAGCAATGGATGATGAAACCGGTAGAGAATTAATCGTTGCGGATAGCTTCTCTTATACAGAATCTTCACCTGTTGGGCCTGGTGGCGTATTGTCATCCGTGTTTAACGGCATCGTTGGCGCTGCTGAGATTATCGCATTTGTCTTGATCGTCGGTGGCGTCTTTGGGGTCATCGTTAAAAGTGGCGCCATTAATGCGGCGTTAGCTCGATTGATCCATCGCCTGAAAGGAAGAGAATCTCTTTTTATCGTCATTGCCATGACTGCATTTGCGATTGGCGGTGCGACGTTCGGAATGGCCGAAGAGACTTTGCCCTTTGTTGCGATTGTACTCGCTGCAACAATTGCGATGGGCTATGACCGAATTGTCGCAGTATCGATTGTGGTCGTCGGCGTGTATGCAGGATATTCTGCTGGTCCTCTCAATCCTTTTAACGTTGGAATTGCACAAGCTATCGCTGGATTGCCTCTTTTTTCAGGTATCGGCTTGCGTACTATCCTAATGATTGGCGGATTGATCATCGCCATTCATCACACATTGAGATATGCCAAGAAAGTAAAACTGAATCCCAAAACAAGTCTCTTATCAGGAGAAACAGTCGAAGTCGAAACTAACGTTACATTGCTGGATAATCTCACCATGACCAAGCAACACAAAGCCATTATGATTATTTTGGGCTTGTCACTTGTTTCACTCGTGTTCGGTGTATTGAAATACGGCTGGTATCTCGGAGAAATTTCTGCATTGATGTTACTGATGGGCATTATCGTTGGTCTTATTGCATTCAATGGTAGCTTTAATCAATTTACCGATGAATTTATGAAAGGTGCTGCTGAATTAACAGCTGCCGCTCTTATCATCGGCCTCTCTCGTGCGATTCTTGTCGTCATGGAAGAAGGACAGATTATTGATACTTTCGTTTATGCTGTATCTACGCCGCTAGCAGGCTTACATAGTGTCTTTGCCGCTTGGGGCATGTACTTTTCACAAGGACTTATTAACTTTGTTATTCCGTCATCTACAGGACAAGCTGCTGTTGTGATGCCGATTATGTCTTCTATTAGTGATGTGATTGGCATTAACCGTCAAATTGCCGTTCAGGCATTTCAATCTGGAGATGGCTATTGGAATATGATTACTCCAACACATCCAGTTCTGATGGCGGCACTTGGCATTGCAGCTGTTCCATTTGGTAAATGGATTCGTTTTGCAGGACCACTCGTATTAAAATGGACGATTTGGACAATGATTATTTTAGCAATTGGTGTATGGATCGACTGGGGTCCATTTTGATTCCAACTAGTAAAAGAAAAATCGCGAACTGGGAGTAGATAAAGATGAAAAAAAGCACAAAATGGACGATCTTAGGTGGCGGCAACGGCGGGCAAACAACAGCTGGGCATTTAGGAATAATGGGATTCGACGTGACACTGTATGATATTTTTGAAGATACGATTCAAGCAATTAAAAAACAAGGTGGCGTCTTTCTTGAAGATGCATTAACTGGATTCGGCAAAGTTAACTGTGCCACAACGAATATCGAAGAAGCATTGCAAGATGCTGATATCGTACTGATCACAGTACCTGCTACTGCACATACTTTAATTGCCAAGGCATGTGCAAAGCATTTGAAAGATGGGCAAATTATTGTCTTAAATCCAGCAGCCACATTCGGATCATTAGCATTTGAAAAAACTCTCCATGACGAAGGCTGTACAGCAAATGTAACACTGGCAGAAACAAACACGTTATTGTATGGTTGCCGCATTATCGAAGCCGGTAGAACTCAAGTGTTTGGACTGAAAAACCGCATTTTGATTGCGGCACTTCCCGCTACTGAAACGCCAAGAGTTGTGGCAGCTCTGCAAACGGCATTTCCGCAGTTTGAAGCCGCCGATAGCATTTTGGTAACAAGCTTTGATAACACCAATCCGATTTTGCACCCAGCGACAACATTGCTGAATGCGGGCACAATCGAATCTGATCGCGAATGGCATTTTTATATTGATGGCTTTACTCCATCCATTGGACGATTTGTTGAAAGCATGGATGAGGAACGGCTTGCAATCGGACGTGCTTTAGGTCTTGAGTTATTATCGTGTCGTCAGCAGCTTGAAGTTGAGTATGATGTTTATGAAAATAGTCTCGCAGAATCGGTACGGAATAATAGCGTATATCAGGATATTAAAGGACAAAAAACGCTTGATACGCGTTACTTATCAGAAGATATTCCTATGGGACTTGTGCCTTTCGTCGCTCTTGGCAAGTTGCTTCAATTACCGACAGCACGAATGGAAGTAATTATCGAGATGGCACAACTTGTCCTTGACCGTGATTTAATGACTCATGCAAGAACGCTTGAAAATCTTGGTATTGACGACATGACCGCCGAAGAATTTTTGCAATATGTCCAAACGGGTCAGCGATCTTAAAAACTGGATTTATACCTTGCAGTCGCATCCGAGTGGTTGAGTCTCAAAACAGACTGACCATTTCGAATTTCCCATTCCCTTACATCCGCTCAAGCATATTTTTTTCGTCTGCACAGGTACTCCTGTACAATGAAGATAATAGAGAGAGGAGATTGATTTGGTAATGACAACTTACGAAGAAAACATAGCAGGTTTTGAAAAAATTGATTCCGCGAAAGCACAAGAATTGGTAAAAGGGGAAACCGAAGCCGTCATCTACGTTGGCAAGGCTGTATGTCCTTTCTGCCAAACTTTCGTTAAAAAACTAAAAGATGTTTCGGAGCAAACGAATACGCATATCTACTACGTGAACAGCGTAGAAGCAGCTGATATGGATGGCATTTCAGCATTCCGTAACCAATACAACATTCCAACAGTTCCTGGTTTCATCTATACAAAAGGTGACACGACAAACGTAAAATGTGATTCATCTATGAACGAAGCAGAAATCAAAGCTCATATGAATAAATAAGCTACTTCCAACAAAAAAGAAAAGACCGCTGATCCTAGTAGGAATCAGCGGTCTTTTTGTCTTTTAAACTTAATAAGTAACCCAACTCAATCCGGTCGTCCCTTCGCCCGCATGAACACCTACACAAACACTGAGTGCCATCACGTGTACGTTCAGATCAGGAAACTCTTGCACGAGCTCGTCTTTCCAGGTTGTTGCGTCTTCCTCGTTATTACAGTGAATCACAGCAATTTCTGGCACCGTGGCTATGGCCATATCTGCACGCAATAAAGACAGGACATGATCTTTCGCCCGCTTATTTGACCGCACTTTTTCGGTCATAACGGGTTTGCCATCTATAAAACTGATAACAACTTTAATGTTCAGTAAATTACTAATGAAGGTTTGTGTTCCAGAAACACGCCCACTTTTATGTAATTGGTTTAAGCTCGAAGGAATAAAAGACAGCTTCGATTTATCTGTCATTCTCGTAATAGTTGCCACTACTTCTTCTACGTCTTTGCCTTCTGCGAACAGTTTACTACCCATTTCAATCATTTTAATCATTGGAAAAGAACCAATTTTCGAGTCAATCGGATATACTTTAAAGTCGGTCATTTTTGAAGCGGCCTGTGCGCAGTCAATTGTCCCCGAAAGTCCACTTGATAGATGTACAGCAACTGCAAAATCATAGCCTTCTAATTCTAGTTTTTCGTATAAAGCAAGCATTTCTCCAATTGCTGGTTGTGAAGTTTTAGGTGAAAATTTTGATAAGCGTAATCTATCGTAAAACTCCTCTTGTGTGAGATCGACGGATTCTCTAAATGACCCATCAGAAAAAACAACACTTAAAGGCAGTACGTATACATCATGTTTTTGGATAAAAGCGTCGTCTAATTGTGCAGCTGTATCCGTAATCCAAGCTATTTTTTTCATTAAAAACTTCCCCTCTACATACAAGTTTCATATTGGAACTAGCTATCTACTAACGATAACTTACCTGACTGACAACGAGCGCACTAGTGACAGTTGTCATATATAGGAGAAGTTTTAAAAGCGCTGTCATATTTTGAACATATCTACCCTTTTGCTTTTTCTTGACAAAAAAACAGCCAGCAACGGATGATCCGTTGCTGGCTGTTTGAGTAGTTATTTCTAGTGTGTTTTTCAACATACATCCGTTAACAAGATGAGCATGAACTTAGTCTTTTAGTGAATTATCTTTTGTTTTCTTACTGACTACGGCTCTATTTTTCAATTTAGCAGTTCTGCCAAATTGATCTTCATACATAACTTTTGCTGCTTTTGGAGCAGACCAAAAAGTTGTCACTAAAAGCAGGGAAACTGGAATCGCCGTAACGACAATAAACGATTGAATCGCTTCAATTCCCCCTTCACTAATCATCAATAGCACAATTGCGACTGCCCCCATAATAACTGCCCAGAAAATACGCATCGATTTTGGCGGATGACCGTCTCCTGTTATCGCAACTGAAATGGTATAGGCCATCGAATCCGCAGTCGTGACAACGAACAAAATGGTAACCAACAAGAACAACGGTGCAATGAATGAATCGAGTGGCAATTGTTGTGTAATGGCCATCATCGCAGCTGGCATACCCGAAGTGTTCAATGCCTCCGAAATAATGCCTGGTTCGGCTAGCTCATAAAACATCCCCGTACCTCCAACAACCGTAAACCAAAATGCCGTGACGATTGGTGCTGTGATAGACACTGCTAAAATCAACTCACGAATCGTACGTCCGCGCGTAATCGTTGAAATAAAGATCGCCATCATTGGACCATAACCAAGGAACCAGCCCCAGAAAAAGATGGTCCAAGAACCTAACCACACTGAGTCTCCACGGAACGTACTCATGGCAAGAAATTCTTGAAGATGAACGCCTGTCGCCGCCAGGAATGTATTGAGGATAAAACCACCTGGTCCTAGTATCAAAATCGCAGCCATTAAGATCAGTGTAATAATAATATTTAAATTACTAAGAAATTGGATCCCTTTACGTAAACCTGAAATAGCCGAAATTGTAGCGATTATCACTACACCAATAATAATAATTACCTGCGTTAACAAGTTATTCGGAATTCCAAACAATACTTCCATTCCGTAAGCCGCTTGCAAGCCGAGAAACCCAATCGGTCCAATTGTCCCTGCTGCTACAGCAATGACTGCAGACGCATCAATAATCGTCCCAAGCGCATTGTTTTTCATGATTTTTTCACCGAGTAAAGGATACAGCAAAGTACGCGGCTTTAACGGCATGCCTTTTTGGTAATGCGCATACATCAACACAATCGTTCCAAGCGTTCCGAGAATCGACCATGCCAGAAAACCCCAGTGCAAGTAAGATTGTGCAAATGCAGGAATAACAGCACTCTCTGTAGCAGCTACTACACTTGCCCCAGCAAAATTAGGGGAAGGATCAAGAAAGTGATACATCGGTTCAGCAGCAGCCCAAAATACCCCACCACCTGCTAGTAACGTCGTCATGATCATGGCAATCCATTTAAAATAAGCAACTTCCGGCTTTTCAAGACCCCCTAAACGAATGTTGCCGTATTTTGAGAACCCGAGAAAAAGTGCAATAAAAAACGTTCCTAAAAACAGCACTTGCCAAAATCCTCCGAAATATTTAACAGCAAATGCAAAAGATTGATTGACCATATTCGATACAAAATCTACATTGATAAATGACGCAAGTACAAAAGCAACGAGTAATCCCCCACTAATCAGCAGTACAGGCCAGTCTGTTCTCGATCTATATTTATTCAAAATAAAACCTCCTTTATCCGCATAAAATCTACATACATATTTCTAGCTGTTGTTTGGTTATGATATCCATTTTAATAGTTGCCGCAAGTGACAGCATCCGCTATCCACAATTGTCTAAGCAACCATCCATTTTTGTTTCCATCTACTTTTGTCGATCCTGTGTACTAGACAATTGACCTGGCAAATATGATAAGCTGTACCTCCATAAACAGTAATCGTTTCAATTGTTTCCACTCTTACTTTGCATAGAAAGAAAGAACTTTTCACTTGAAAGGTTTTTTGCAATAAGTATACAATTGTATATGATATACACACAATTTACCAACTCTTTCATCACTTACAATATGAATTGAAGAGATAGATTCAGTTAACATCCTTTTTACGGAAGTTCTATCATACAAACGCCCAAAACCAAGTAGTTATCTCTGAACATTAGCTTGTTTCTCTTTTGTTTATCCTTTAAATTCTACTTAAAACCATTTCCGCTCCTTTTATTAGTAAATACATTCAAAAAGTCTTTAACACGCTTTTATGCTAGGGATTTTTATCCTCATAAATAAAGTGCCATGGACAAGTTATCGTAATAACGTTCGCCGTCATAGACGTCTCGATAAAAAGTACCTTCTTGCTCAAACCCTACTTTCTTATAAAGTGCGATGGCACGCTCATTATCTGCACGCGTGACGAGTGAAATTTTTTCGGTTTGTCCATTTGTCTTAGCCCAATCGATTAAAGTATTCATCAATACGCGGCCTAGTCCATTTCCTGTATGTGACTGACTAATCACAATGCCCAGTGTTCCCACATGGCGATACCTAGGCTTAGAACTAGAATCAATTGTGCCGATCCCCAAAATCTCTTCTCCTTCTATTACAAGAAACATACAAGTACCTTTGAATTTTTTCATTTGTACAATGACTTGTGTCAGGCTCTCCGCAGACAGGGAATATTCATCATGACCAAATGACAAATAGTCTGTCTCTCCACCAACTCTATTATAAAACTCAATAATTTTCGTACCGTCTTCTGGCTGTGCACTCCGTATGGCATAGGTCACTATAACTTCCTTCTTTCTATTCGTTAAATGCTCTATCAAAGATGGTGATTGCAAAGTTTGGCAAACGTTTCACCAACCTTCCAAAAAAGATTCTCGTGTTACACTCGCTTTTAAATCAACACTCTTACTATACCTCAATAACGAGTAGCCGAACTTCAACATAAGCAGTAGTGAATACAACATTCAAAAGGCCGTCAATCCATTACTGGATTAGCGGCCTTTTGATGCAATGCATATTGCTAACTAACATATGCGAATCCATTGAAATTTCTAGCTTTCTTAGTCTTCTAATGAACTTGCAGTCAGTTCATCAGCTATTGTCACTGGTTTCTTCTCTTTAACTTCTTTTCCAAACTGATCTTCATACATGATTTTCGCTGCTTTTGGAGCAGCCCAAAAAGTCGGTAGTAACAGCAAGGAAACCGGAATTGCTGTAACAACAATAAACGATTGAATCGCTTCAATTCCCCCTTCACTAATCATTAACAGCACAACCGCTACTGCCCCCATAATAATTGCCCAGAACACACGCATCGATTTTGGCGGATGACCGTCTCCTGTTATCGCAACTGAAATGGTATAAGCCATCGAGTCCGCAGTCGTGACAACGAACAAAATGGTAACTAGCAGGAATAGCGGTGCTATGAATGAACTCAGTGGCAATTGTTGCGTAATCGCTACCATGGCAGCTGGTGTACCTGATGCATTCAATGCCTCCGAAATAACGCCTGGCTGAGCTAGTTCATAAAACATCCCCGTACCTCCGACAACCGTAAACCAAAATGCCGTAACGACTGGTGCGATAATGGACACCGCCAAAATCAATTCACGAATCGTACGTCCGCGCGTAATCGTTGAAATAAAGATCGCCATCATGGGACCATAGCCAAGGAACCAGCCCCAGAAAAAAATGGTCCAAGATCCTAACCACACCGAATCTCCGCGGAACGTACTCATGGCAAGGAATTCTTGCAAGTGAACGCCTGATGCCGCGAGAAATGTATCGAAAATAAATCCACCTGGACCCAGTAGTAAAATCGCAACCATTAGGATTAGCGTAATGATGACATTTAAATTACTAAGAAATTGGATTCCTTTACGCAAACCTGTAACAGCTGATATCGTAGCGATGACAACTACAGCGATGATAATGATTACTTGTGTCAACAAAGTGTTAGGTACCCCGAACAACGCTTCCATTCCGTAAGCGGCTTGCAAGCCGAGAAACCCAATCGGTCCAATCGTTCCTGCTGCTACAGCAATGACTGCAGACGCATCAATAATCGTCCCAAGTGCATTGTTTTTCATGATTTTTTCACCGAGTAAAGGATACAGCAAAGTACGCGGCTTTAACGGCATGCCTTTTTGGTAATGTGCATACATCAACACAATCGTTCCAAGCGTTCCGAGAATCGACCATGCCAGAAAACCCCAGTGCAAGTAAGATTGTGCAAATGCAGGAATAACAGCGCTCTCTGTACCGCCCACTACACTTGCCCCAGCAAAATTAGGGGAAGGATCAAGAAAGTGATACATCGGTTCAGCAGCAGCCCAAAATACCCCACCACCTGCTAGTAACGTCGTCATGATCATGGCAATCCATTTAAAATAAGCAACTTCCGGCTTTTCAAGACCCCCTAAACGAATGTTGCCGTATTTTGAGAACCCGAGAAAAAGTGCAATAAAAAACGTGCCTAACAGCAATATTTGCCAAAATGATCCGAAGTATTTAACAGCAAATGCAAAAGATTGATTGACCATATTTGATACAAAATCTACGTTGATAAATGCCGCAAGTACAAAAGCAACGAGTAATCCCCCACTAATCAGCAGTACAGGCCAGTCTGTTCTCGATCTGTATTTGTTCAAAATAAAACCCCCTCAATCCGCACAGTCTGTAACCGCTTACTTTCTAAAAGTGGAGAGATTTTACTCCACTTCAACGATAATATCAATTTCAACAGCTGCTCCGCGCGGCAACATCATGCCAACTGCAGTTCGCGCATGCGTGCCAACTTCTTCACCAAACACTTCAACCAATAAGTCTGATGCGCCGTTCATAACTTTTGCCTGACCCGTAAAATCAAAAGCCGTGTTGATCATGCCGAGTAATTTGACGAATTTCTTTACTTTTGATAATTCTCCAACTTCTTCTTTAATCGTCGTTAACGCAAATAAAATCGCTTGTCTTGAAGCTTCATAGCCTTCTTCAATCGTTAAGGTGTCGCCTACTTTTCCAATTACATCATAAGAAAGTGAACCGGATAAAAACAGTAAATTTCCTGTTCGAACACAAGAAATGTAATTTCCCCCTTTTGCACGTTTTTCAGGTAACGCTAATCCTAGTTCTTTTAATTTATCTTCTGGTTTCATCTGGATCACCTTGCCCTTTTTAGAGTGAGTATGCAATTTCTTTTGTTGCAGCCAATAAATTCGAGATATGCGGCTCCATCGTTTTACGGTTCCATCTAAAAAGTGGACCGGATATGGAGATTGCACCAATAACGCGGTGCTGCGGATCAAATACCGGTGCCGATATCGCTGCTACATTGGTCGTAATTTCTTCTTCATTTGTTGCATATCCTTGATTTCTTGTTTCTTCTAGCAATTGCTCGATTCGACTTCTTTCTTCTAGTGGGCGTGTTGACAGCACACGCTCTTGTAATTCAGTTGACTGAAATGCAAGAATCGCTCGTCCGCTTGCACCGACATGAATCGGTAACCGTTTGCCCATTCCAACTGAACGTCTGATTTCTTGCTGACTTTCATACTCTAATACACATATGCGCATTTGGCCTGTTGGCATATAAAATCCAACTGTTTCTTCTGTTTCGTTGCGTAGCGACAACAGCCACGGTTCAACCACAGGGGCAATAGGCACTTCCGTTAAGATTTTATTGGCATAATCTAAAAATACAGTTCCTAAAGAATATAATTTAGAACGAGGATCTTGAAAAACCATGCCCTCAATTTTTAATGTTGTTAACAAGCGATGAACAATTGTCGTTGATAGCCCTAAGTCTTTACTAATTTCCCCGACACCTTTTGAACCTGATCCTTCATTCAAATAATTAATAATTGATATGGCACGTACTACTGTTGCTGATACTTCCGGTGTTTTTTTCACATTCATATACTCCTTTGCACTCTATTATGACTCATTATGTTACATGCAAATTAGTAAAATAGAAAGGGAAGGCTGCGTCCTTCCCTGCTGCTACTCTTTACTTAGTTACTGTTAATGTAACGTGTTTTGTTTTGGCAATAAAACTCAACGGCTTCGCTGCCTAGCTCTTTATATGTGCCTGTGCTTGACTGCTTGTAGCCGCCAAATGGTGCTTGGAAGAATGTGCCTGTTGTCGTCATATTCACTTTGACAATTCCGGCTTGAATTTCGCTAAGTGCACGGTTCATGTATGTTAAGTTTTTCGTGCAAATAGCAGCTGACAAACCAAATGCCACGTCATTTGCTACTTCAATTGCTTCATCAATTGAGTCAATTTCTATAATGCTAATAACAGGACCAAATACTTCTTCTTGTGCAATGGTCATCGCTGATTTTACGCTACCGATAACAGTTGGTTCAACAAAAAATCCTTTGTCTGATCCTGCAAATTCTGGAATTCCGCCACCCGTTAATACTTCGCCGCCTTCATCGATTGCTTTCTGTATGAGATCTAACGTAGATTGACGCTCTCCTTCACTTACTTGAGGACCCATTGTAACGCCTTCATCCATGCCATTACCTATTTTGATTTCTTTTGACTTCGCCACTAATTTATCCGTAAACTCTTGACGAATGTCTTTGTGAATAACTACACGACTCGTTGCTGTACAGGCTTGCCCCGTTTGACCGTATCCACCAGCTACGGCAAGTGCGACTGCTGCATCCACGTCGGCATCTTCCATCACGATCAATGGATTTTTGCCACCCATTTCAAGCAAGACACGTTTCATTTCTTTTGCGGCTTCTGCGTAAATTAAGTTTCCTACACGATTTGATCCTGTAAATGTAATGGCTTTAACTGCAGGATGATTGATCATCTCCGTTACAAGGCGACCCGGTCCAACTAATTGGTTTACGACACCTGAAGGTACACCCGCTCTTTCAACAATTTCCATAAATTTCTGTGCTGTCAATGGCGTTTCAGAAGAAGCTTTTAACACAACCGTATTGCCGCTCAAAATAGCAGGCGCAATTTTCCAAGCTGGAATCGACAATGGGAAGTTCCATGGTGTTACGACCAATACAACACCTAGTGCTTCTTTGTGTAATTCAATTTGAACGCCCGCCATATCCGATTCAATGATACGCCCTGTCATGCGGCGTCCTTCACCTGCATAAAACTTCACGATGCCTGCTGCGTAATTCACTTCTTTAAATGCATCTGCGTATGTTTTACCTTCTTCTTGAACAATGATGCGAGCAATTTCTTCTGCTTCTGCTTCCATGATCGCTGCAATTTTGAATAAGTATTCGCCTCTTGCAGGAGAGGGTGTTTTACTCCATGCTGGAAATGCTGCTGCTGCCGCTTCAATAGCTGCTTGCGCATCTTTTTCGTTAGACTGACGAACGTTTACCACAACTTCATCTTTGTTTGCAGGGTTTCTAATTTCAAGCATATCTGTTCCTGATGTTTCTACCCATTCACCATTGATAAAGTTCTTTAACACGCGTACTTCATTTTTTACTGTCATCATTTACAATCTCCTCCAACTGTTATATGGTTTAGCCCGCTCCATGCGATCGGGATTGGTCTGTTGATTCGACTAACATTCGCTTGCCCGTTTCGTTTAAATCCATCCACAATTCTTTGTTGATTTCTGCGCCGTTTTCCCATGAAGAAATCCATTTTTGTTCAAAATCCTCAGTTGTTGTGATAATGCAAGATGGGTCGATTGTTTGTTCGAATTGCTCAATCAATTGATCTATGGCTTCTATAGACTTTGTTCCGAACATGAAAAAGTCTGTAAAAGTTTCCGGCAATACGAGCGCTTTGTCTCCAGTAAGCCTCAATTGTTTATTGATTATTTCCACTATGTCCGCATTGTTTCGCTTATGAATCATCACCGGAAACTCCATACTTGGTGACGCGATAATGAGCGACGAGTGACCTCTTAACTTATACAAAATGATGCTTCCCAGTCCTTTTTTTGACATATACATAGCTTGCTGTGCCAGTACGCGTGACGGAGTCGTTTGTTTAATGCACACAGCGGTTGATTGTTGATTTTGCAAACGTGCAATTACGTAATCCGCGCACGCTTTTCCGAGTAACATTCCACTTTGTTTGCCCCCATTTATCACTGTCAGTTGCGCTGTTTCACTTACTATTTTCAATTCTTCTAGTTGGCTTTGTAAGTTTGGCAACTCATCTGATAATTGCTGCAATCCATATAACCCAAGAAACTCGGCATTTGCAACGGTTTCTGCCCCTTCTTCTGCGTATCCGTAAGGAACTCCACACGCTTGAAAGATTTTTTTGCAATGCGTATATAATTCTATGTGAGAGACACGCATGTCACCAACTCCTTCTGCGCCTTAAACCCTTCGTCGAAGAAACGGTACCAATTACCACCCATAATTTTAGAAATTTCATCAAACGTCATGCCACGAGCAGATAACCCTTGAACAATATTCGGGAAATCCAGTGGCGTTTGGAACCATTCTGGCCAATCCGGCCAACCTGGATTTTCTTTTGAACCCGCACCATACTCGATTTCATGCGTCCACCTTCCCATTCTCATCCATGCCAGAAAATCAACAGACATGTTATGCGTCAAATCGGTGCCAATTCCGATGTGATCAATCCCCATGAAATCTGCAGTGCGTGCAATCATATCGCAAAACTCTTCTAAAGTTGTACCTGCTCCGTTGATCAAGTGAGGATAAGCACACACACCAAGCACACCTTTGTTGTCACGTAATGCCGTTAAAATTTCTTCTGACTTGTTACGCTTTGTTGGGTAAATCCAATCTGGATTAGCATGGGTAATCGCAACTGGACGACTTGATAGTGCCAGTGTGTCTAATGATGTTTTGTTGCCCACGTGGGACAAATCAATGACCATTCCAACGCGGTTCATCTCGGCAATGACGTTCTTGCCGTATCTTGAAAGACCAGGATCTGTTTCTTCATAACAGCTGCTACCGACAAGATTTTGATTATTGTATGTTAATTGCATAATTTTCACACCAAGTTGATTGAATACCGATACTAATCCCAGTTCATCTTCTAAAGCAGATGTATTTTGTGCACCAAGAATGATGCCCAGTTTTCCGATACGCTTCGCTGTAGCAATATCTTCTCCTGTTTTTACAGCCATTACTAGGTCGTTGTGATCCGCAAAGAATCGATGCCATTCCGCCACTTTGGTCAAAGTTTCACGAGCATTCTCCCACAATCCAACACAAGCATGCACACACGTAACGCCACCCTTTTGCAGCATCACTACAAAATCTCGGTCCCATTTACTTAGTTCTAGTGCGTCTATAACCATCATGTCTTTTATATCAATCGTCATTTGATCTCCTCCGAATTTGGTAATAATGGATAGAACCAATCATCATTAAATGCAGAGGTTCCGATTTCTTCAACTAATGGAGCACCTTGGAATAATGTAATGCGAACCCACCGATTCGACTTCGGATCAAATCGTTCTGCTCCAAAAATCGCTAGCTTACATCGCAACAAGTACACTGGCAGTAAATCAGCCCCTGTTAAATTCGCTTGTACTTCACCATATGGTAATCCTTCAAGGGATTGAATTCTTCTAACAATTCCTCTTAATTCTGGCTTTTCAAATAAGAATAACGCAACTGACTGCTCATCTTCACATGTTGCTAGTTCTGCTGTGAGTTGTTGAACTTGCTCGGCGATATTCATTGGCATTGCGAGTTCAGCGCCGGGATCGACTCCGTGTTCACCTAGACGAGGTTCTTCTTTTTCGACTGATCGATACCAGAAATAATGTTTTTGCTCAGGTTGACTGAAATCATATTGGAATACCCACTCGTACTGCTTTTTGATAATTGAACGCAGAGCTCCAATCGTCATTTCAGGTACTAGGAGAATGCGATCATCTGCATTTGTTTGTTGCTCCAAGTCTACAATAATTTCTGGATATAATTCGATTAGTTGAGAATTAATAAGTTCTTGTGCTTCGACAGTAAATTGCTCTTTTACTCGGTCCGTCAGTTGCACCCAAGTCTGTTCAGTATTGCCTCCTGAACGAATTGCTGTTTCACTACTATCTTTTACTAACGTTAAAATGGCTTCGACTTCATTAGCTAAGTGTCTCGGGTTTTCAAAAAACAATGTGTGCGGAATAGGTGCACTTTCAAAGAAGTGATGAACCCGATCTAAGTTGCGAATGAAACGCTTATAATCTTCAGGTGAAGGGTTTTTTTGTTTTGCACACGCCAATGCCGTTTCTCGAATCATCATCCACTGGTTAAGAAGTTTTGGATGCGAAATCACATAAGGAACCATTCCAAGGCCCGTTGCATTCCCTGTGCCTACTAATCTTTTTGCCTCTACTCCCAGTTGAGCCGCTTGTGGATTCTGTTTGCGCGCGATGTGTTCAACCATTTCAAAGCTGAAATGACGCAACATATACACCGCGAACATTTGCGCTTGAAATGCACCGCTGAATGTATGATGTTCTTTCACTTTTTCATAAGGCGCAATGCCAAACTTGCCGTTACCATAAACCGCTGTCGTTCTGAACAAATAGCCAATTTCGTATAGGATATTTAAGTCTGGCTGTTCTCCTTTTGATAGCGCTTCCACAACGTGCTTGAAAACACGCTGACTTTTATTAGCTCTTGACCAAACGAGATCCGTTACATCGCCTCTGCCCATTTCTTGTTTTGGAAGTTCTTGCTTCATTTTTTTTAATTTCTTTTCGGAAACTTCGCCTTCACACAATGCGAACGTGATATCCCATCGTTCTGAAATGACACGATCACTTCGAACTTCATCACTAATTTCTCGTGACAAGGCAACAAACGTATAATGTCCTTGCGGAGTTGTAATTTTATATAAAGCTTCCCCGTAGCCATCGTTATCTAAATCGAATAATGTTTGTTTAATATCCCAAGCTTCGCGCATCATTTTGCGGAACATAATTCGTAAAAAACTGAGACTGGTTGAGCGCATAACTCCTAGTCTTTGGATTTGCATTACTTCAGATGCAGGTCTAAGTGCATCACAATTTTCAATCGCTCGGTTGACCATAATAACCATCCTCCATCTTTCTACTCCTACAGCACTTTTATATAATTCCGAATAACGGGATGCATTTCCGAATCACTCCATTTATCATAATTCCGTTTGAATACTCTGTCAATCATTTCGTATAAAATGATACGAAATGTTCAATTTTTTTTATATTCTACACTCCTATTTGAGTGATACCAAGCTTCCGCTCCTTCATTTGAGAAACTAGTAATTCAGTTCTATTTTATCTGATTTCTGCACTTCCTATTTTCACGATGCAAAAAAAGAGAGAACCCAAATACGCTAAGGTTTCTCTCTTTTAATATATTTTAGCTAACTGTAAAGTCGAACACGATCTGAATATCATCAAAATCAACTCTTAGCTATGCCATTTTCTATGGTAGAAGTAAATTGTCACAAGAACGATAAATTCGGACGTTGGAATCGCGAGCCAGACACCCGTCATTCCAAATAGTCGAGGCATAATCATCAGTAAGATTAGCAAAACAATCATTTCGCGTGCTGCAGTAATCCAGGTCGCCATTCGAATATGTCCAATAGATTGATAATAAGTCATCATGACAAAGTTTGTTCCCATAAAGAGATAGGCGATAAAAAATAGTTTAATGCCCGATACCGCTAACGCCAGCACTTCTTCTGGGAAGTCACCAAACAAGCTGACAATCTGAGTTGCTGCAAATTGACCAATGAGCATAAAGAAGATACCCGCTGCTAGAGATGTAGCTATTGCCAGACGTATCGTTTGCTTTATCTTTTTTTCATCCTTGGCTCCGCTGTAATAACTGATCAACGGTTGGATAGCAGCACCCATTCCGAGAAATAATAACAACATCACACTGTGAACATAGTTCAAAATGGTAAAAGCTGATACACCCACAGTTCCAGCAAGATATTTAAAGGTAAGATTATGAGAAATCGTAAAAACTGAAATTCCGACTTCTGCAAGAAAACTTGGAAACCCAACCGCTAATATAAGAAGAGTAAGCTTCTTATCAAACTTGAAACGTACCAAACGTAAGTTGCTTTTTTTTCTAAAAAAATGCGTACTGAGAATCACTAAACCAACAAGTCCACCAAGTATCGTTGCAAAAGCTGCACCTTTTACGCCAAAATCTAGTATAAATAAAAACACATAGTTCAATATGATATTGACCACTGACGTAGAAATCAGCGCAATCATTGCTGTATTAGGACCTCCATCATTTCGCACTAAAATACTAAAAGTGTTTTCTACGGTAAAGACGAATCCAAACAGCAACATAACGTTCAAGTAATCGGATGTATATTCAAACGTATCCACATTCGCACCTAGTAAATAAGCAAGTTCTGTTCTGAAGATAAAGGCAGTCAGTCCAATGATGATCGTTAAGACAAAGATAGAGGTGATCGCATGTGAAAAAATGATCCGTGCTTGATCTGGACGTTTTGCACCCATCATTGCCGAATATCGAGTCGCAGCACCAATACCAATCCATAAGGACATCGCTACAAAAATAGTGAATACGGGTCCCGCAATTCCGACACCAGCCAAAGCGATAGGTCCTAACTTGTTACCGACCATAATCCCGTCAGCAACAATATTAACAGCCATCAGCAACATTCCAACAATCGACGGAATTAAGTACCTCAAGAAAGATTTTCCTACTGATTCCATGTCCAATCTATTTGTTATTTGTTTCTCTTCCATAACCAATTCAAATCCTCATCTAAGAATTACGTTACCAACATAAAAGGGGTTGGTATATCACGAATTAGGACATTCATCCTTTTTTCCAGTTAAAATTCCGGTCAATAATACGTCCACAATTGTTTCAACTGATTCTGTTACCGTAATGCTATGTACTAAAAAGAAATGTTTATCCAGTGTAATGTTGGAAGCCTCTATAATCACTCTGATCAACAAGTCGATGTTTATATCCTTAACAATCCCTGTTCGAATACCTTCTTCAAGAAGCCCCTTAATATCATCCCACTGGTTGAACTCCCGATTTACGCGCTCCCACTGTTCAGGATAGGTGCGTTTTAATTGCTCCAGAATGCGCAAATCGTAAAATTCATTGTATTTCGGTAAAACAGCAATGGTTTTTTTAATCTTTTCAGCAAGCGTCCAATCTGTGTTATCGATTATTTGCCGAGTCTGATAGTCAAATTCATTAAGTGTACTGTCAATAATGGCATCAAGAATATCCACTTTCGATGGAAAATTTTCGTATAATGTGCGCTTACTTATGCCCAGGCGCTTTGCCAGCTCATCCATCGTGAATTTGATCCCGTTGTAACGTGTTTCCTCAATAAATGCTTGTATGATTCGTGCTTTCAATATATTCTCCTCCTCAAAAAACTTTAAAAACTTTTTTAGTTTTCCTGGTTTAACAATAGTATAATCTGTAACTTGTGTCTATAAAAAAGCCTCCAAGCCATTTCCTCGTATTCGAGGGATTCAAAAAACCTAATCCATAGGAGGATTAGGTTTTGTACTGAGATTAGTTGCACTAGCCGAGCTGCGTTAGTTGGTTATTTCGCAGTTTGACCACCGTCTACTGCTAAATTTACACCCGTGATGTATGAAGATCGATCTGAACAAAGCCATAACGCCGCTTGTGCTTGTTCATCCGGGAGGGCCATGCGACCAAGCGGAATATCATTTTCTACGTATTTTGCTTGGTCAGGTACTTCTTTTGCCCACGCCTCTACAGCAGGAGTTAGCGTCATCCCTGGACAAATTGAATTGACGCGAATTCCTTTTTTTGCATATTCTAGCGCGACTGATTTCGTCAGTCCATTGACCGCCCACTTTGCAGCACTATAAGTTGCTAAGTTTTCTGATCCAATCAGACCTGATGTAGAAGCGGTATTCACAATATTTCCTCCACCAGAATCGAGCATTGCTGGAATTTGGTGTTTTAATGAAAAGTACGAACTAGTTTGCGTAATTTGTATACAACGGTCCCAGTCGGCTGTTTTCGTTTCTGCAATCGGCAAAGATGGCGCACCAATTCCAGCGTTATTATGTGCCCAATCCAAGCGGCCATAATGTTCGACCGTTTGCTTCACAAGATCGATTACTTCTTGCTCATCTGCAACGTTGCATCGTAAGAAAATTGCATCGCCACCTGCCTCTACGACTTGTCGCACTGTTTCTTTACCGCCTTCTTCATTAATATCAGAGACGACCACTTTTGCACCTTCTGCGGCAAACGCAAGCGCACTCGCTCTTCCAAGTCCACTCCCCGCTGCTGTAATAATTCCTACCTTATCCATCATTAGAGTACCCAAACCAATTCCTCCTTTTTTATCCATACATTCTAATAATTCTGTATACTTTATTTTTATCCTTCTTTTGCTTTAAAATCTTCCGATTCAATAGGCAACTAATACGAAGTAATAGGTATGAAGTTAGGTTCATTGTTCTGAAATTCTACAATCAAGTTGAATGAATAATTATTCGTTTTCCTTCTATTTTCTTCTATATAACTGTGGGTAAAGCGGTAGTAGAAAACATCCACACCTCGTGGCATCAAACGAGAAAATTAGGGTATAGATAACTGTTCTTCGTTTTTAAAAGCAAGTCGACTTTAGATTCCAACAGCCTTATACAAAGGTTCACAACCCAACTAGAGAGGTGTTCATAAAATAATGGTTCATTCACAAACTGTCGATACGTCTCAATCATTCGATTTAAAAAAATACATTCCGCTGTTAGCTGTGTTGCTATCAGGTGCTTTTATCACCATTCTAAACCAAACACTTCTTGCTACGGCATTACCACCGATTATGAAAGATCTTCAGATTAGTGAAAGTACGGTTCAATGGTTGCAGTCTATTTTCATGCTGGTCAACGGCATTATGATTCCCATCACCGCGTTCTTAATCGGTAAGTTTACGACGCGCAGTTTGTTTTTGACCGCGATGGGCATATTTGCGACAGGTACGCTCGTCGCAGCCGTTTCTCCTGACTTCACGTTTTTGTTAATAGGGCGTATGTTGCAAGGTGCGGGTGCCGGAATTATGATGCCACTCTTGCAAACCATTTTGTTTTTAATCTTCCCTGTTTCGCAACGCGGCAAAGCGATGGGTATGTTTGGTTTAATCATTGCCTTTGCACCTGCGATCGGACCGAGTTTATCGGGTTACCTAGTTGACCATTATCCGTGGCGCAGTGTATTTTATGTCGTGTTACCGATTGCGATTGTTATTATTGTCGCAGCTTACTTTTTACTAAAAAACGTAACCGAACAAACCAATCCGAAAATGGATTATTTATCGATTGTCCTTTCGACATTTGGATTCGGTGGTCTTCTTTACGGCTTTAGTGTGGCAGGGAACGTCGGTTGGCTTAGCCCGAATGTACTCATTTCGCTCTTAGTCGGTGCGGTTACGCTGTACTTGTTTATCACGAGGCAGTTAAAACTGGAAGAACCTATCCTTGAATTTCGTGTATTTAAGTACAGCATCTTCTCACTGGCTACAGCGCTTGGTATGATCGTATTTGCTTCAATGATTGCAACAACCGTTATTTTTCCACTTTTCATGCAAAATCTCCTTGGTTTTAACGCCTTGCATTCTGGGCTGATGTTGTTGCCAGGGGCAATTGTTATGGGCGTCATGAACCCTGTAACCGGTGCGTTGTTTGATAAGTACGGAGCAAAATGGTTATTGCGTATTGGTTTTGCCATTTTGACAGTTACAACGTTTTTCTTTGCCAATCTTTCACAAGAAACAACCTTTGCGTATTTAGCAACGTTAAACGCCATTCGGATGCTTGGTATCGCAATGGTGATGATGCCATCTACAACACTTGGCTTGAACCAATTGCCCCTTCACCTAATTTCTCATGGTACAGCAATGAATAACACCTTCCGCCAAATTTCAGGAGCGATTGGAACAGCTGTACTCGTGACCATTACCGTTACTGCGGCAAGCGGTAGCTCTGTAGCTGATGCGATTCACGGTGTGAACGTTGCTTTCATCGTAGCAGGGAGTGTCGCTGCATTCGGTTTACTATTGTCTTTTGCTATTCGCGACAAGAAATCAAGCGAATAATCGATGAATCAATTACTCCACTTAAAAATTCTCCGACACACATATGTGTCGGAGAATTTTTATATTTTATCGGAATGGGCTATCAGTCTTCCATTGAGTTTATTTGGTCTAGTACCTATTTTTATGGCGCTCACGCCAACTTACCCACGAAACACCTTCACTTCCAAAACCGCAAATTCGATAGCTGAACAGCTTATTAATTGCGGCAAAATCTTGCGTTGTAATTCTGTTTTCACCTGCGTGCCGTGTTGGTAATCAACGAGATAGCGTAATACTAATACAATTCCTGCATCATTCGTATCTACTGAGAACACCGGACGCAAGGCTGCTTGTTGTTCTGACAAATGAAGAATATCTTTTTTCAATTGATGCTGTACTTGTTCTTCGAAATACGTTTCGCCTGCTTCGGTTATCATCTTCTCAGCGGCTTGCCAATCGCTATCAAAAGAAAGAACGTAGCTGATTTCTTGCCATACGAAGGAATTTTTGCCTCCAACGATTTCAAGAGATTCGTTGAAAATAATGCTGTTTGGCAACTTGATCACTCTTCCTGTGTTGGCATCAGCTGATAGTCCGCCACGTACTTCTAGCAACTTAAGGTTTATCGGGGTGATATCAATGACATCTCCAATGATGCCATTGATTTCTATTCGGTTAGAAATCTCGAAATACTTCCAATACTTAATGACAAAATACGCCGTAATATTTGTCGTAAGTCCTCTCACCATAAAGGCCAAAAAAACACCAATCAGCAGCGCAATTAAGATCAGTGCATTGATTGCCTGAATCCAAATAAATAAGATAGAAAGAATGGTGAGTACCATCACGCCGCTTTTTAAGACTTTCTGAGACTTGAGTCGTTTTTTAAAATCCGTTTCATTGCGTGTCAGCAGTTTCTTTACCAAAAAATAAAAAAGTGCAGCCAGCACAACCACAATAACCGTCAATGCAATTTTATTGAAATAAGCATCTGGTGTATTCAATGTTGAGAATAAGCCTTCCGATAGATCAGTAAAATAATCTTTTAGAAAATCCGGCATCGTTTCACGCTCCTCGGTCAATTCGTACTAGTAGTATACCTCAACTAGGAGCGTGGGTTCTAAGAAGATAAAACAAGAAATCCTATTGACGAGATTTGTGTAAGTTGAGTTCATAAATTAATAAGATAATTGCTGCAACAATGCTGATACCCGTTATAGTTAAGACAATTGCATTAAATGTACCAATAAATACGTAAAGTCCTACTGCTTCTGCAACGGCAACAAGTAATCCATAAATAAAACTTGAAAAATGATTTCTGCGTATCGCTAAAAATAGGTGAATGACAATAATATTGCCTAAAATTAGCACAAGTCCAGCAATTAAGTAATCCATCGAAAAAATACGGGTTCCTTCTGCTGTTCCAAAAAGCGAAAATGAAGCGAATAAGATTGTTGGTATATTAATCGCAACTAAGACAATTGCCCAAATAACCCATTGTATTGTTTTGTTCATTGTTTTCTTCTCCTTTTAATTGAATTGATCGATGACTGCGCCGATGCTCGATGCTCGAACACGCGGTTCGTTTTGAAATTGCTGAAGCTCTTCTTTTTTTCCGACGACTACTGCACCAACAATTTTGATTGTTGTTTCCTCTACCTCATCTTTTTGTTTAAGTTGTTCGTAGATTTCTTCCATCCCTTGTTTATAGGGTCCTCTATGGTTTTTCCCATACACAACAGATTCCATAAATTTTTCAACCGGACTTTCCAATACGGTTCCTGCTTCGTCCACCATTGAAAACCCGATTACTTCATTTTCTGTAAACACTCTCGCTGGTTCGTTTCCTTTGACCTCTTCATCTGTATAAACATCAACCCATGCCCATTGAAGTACACTATCTTCAGGCAACATCGCTTCGACTTCACTTAATGAATAGGGCTGATCAAATGAAATTCCCATTTCGATTTTTTGTTGGTCATTAAACATATCCAACTTCATAACATCCATCGGCACGTGCGTAATGGACGTTGCTGGGTGGATAAAATTCATGACCTTCTCACCCGAGTAATTATAGGTTTCATAGTCGTTCGGTGACAGGTACACTTCTCTATTCCTTGAAGAATTGGAGATTTCACCTAGGTATACAGGCCGCCCGTCTACCAATTTATATTGCGGTGCTGTCGCCTCGCTGTCTAGAAGTCGAATCGACTCTTCCCACGGTCCAATAAATAGATTCGCACCGTATACGTCAAAATAAACTTCTTGTGCGGCCAATTCTCTATCTAGTAACCAAGGCGTCACTTGTAATTTGATCAATACAATCAGGATCAGGACGAAGAGCGAGACGAGTCCGCTAATGAATGTCATACGAACAGTACTTTTTCTTTTCGCCTCTGCAACAAGGTCTTGCTTATTGTTTTCAAAAGCAAATAACTCGTCCAATTCATCCTTTTTTTTCAATATACTCACTCCATTTCTGTTTAAAATTTTTACGTGAGCGATAAAGCGTCGTTCGAATCGTATCGACTTTAACATCTAAAAGATCACTTATTTCCTCATATGATAAAGTAAGCTCGTATTTCAAAAGAAGTAAATTGGATTGTGCAGAAGGCAATTGTTCCAATACAGCTTCAATCTCCCGTTTGTTTTCATGTCTTATTAGGCGTTGCTCACCGGCTTCCTCGGTACTGTGCATATTTTCAAAGAAGGTTTCGTCGATTTGCACATTCGGATACCGCTTCTTTTTCCGGCATAGATCATAATAATCGTTTATAGAAACCTTAAACAACCATGCTGAAGGATTAGCCATCTCCATATGAATCATATGCTCTACTGCTTTTGAAAAAGAATTTTGCACAATATCTTCTGCATCTTGTTTCGAGCACCCAATTTTGAGTAGGTACCGAAATATAAGACGCGATTTTTCCCGGTACAAATCCTCAATTGTTTGCGTTTGCAAGTGGCCACCTACTTTTTCTAGTTAACTACCCATAAGACGCAGCGTTTCATTAAAAGTATACACATCTTTTCCACTCTTTTTAAAAAAGCCTCGACTAGTTCCGCCTAAAGAAAAAATTCAAGATACTAAGCAACTTTACACGACACCTGTCTTGACACAAACCGCGACACATACGATAATCAAAGACAATGAATGGTTATAGTGAGTAATATGACCGCTGAGGGGATAATCCATATGAGAAAGCAGTTAAAAATAGGAACGATGATTCACGGTGTCGGCGAGAAGATTTCCGATTGGCGTCATCCGAGTATGCCGTCAGATGCCAGTATCAGTTTTGCCTTTTATAAACAGCAAGCTCAAACTTCAGAACGTGGAAAGTTTGATTTTGTTTTTATTGCAGATGCTTTGTACATTAACGAAAAGTCAAATCCTCATTACTTGAATCGCTTTGAACCACTGACGATTCTTTCTGCACTTGCTGCGGTCACGTCGAACATCGGACTCGTTAGTACATTGTCGACTACGTATAGTGAACCTTTTTCAGCAGCACGACAATTTGCTTCACTTGATCTGTTAAGCGGAGGACGAGCCGGGTGGAATGCAGTAACGTCTGGACTGGAAAAGACCGCGCTAAATTTCAGCAAACAAGTAAGCGATCATCCAAGTCACGCTGAGCGTTACCGGATGGCTGCTGAATTTATGACAGTCATGAAAGGCTTATGGAATTCGTGGGACGATGATGCGTTTATTCGCAATAAAGCGTCGGGTCAATTTTTTGACCCGACCAAATTGCATGCCTTGAATCATCAAGGCGAGTTCTTTTCTGTACAAGGCCCGTTGAATATTGGCCGTTCGCCACAAGGTCAGCCCGTCATTTTCCAAGCCGGTTCCTCTAAAGATGGCATTGCCTTTTCTGCACAACAAGCAGACGCGGTGTTTGCGATTATGCCTAGAGTCGAACAAGCCAAGCAGTATTATCAAGACGTCAAAGAACAAACCCGCTTGAATGGTCGTCATCCCGATGACGTGCTGGTCTTACAAGGCATCAGTCCAATTATTGGCGACACAAACGAAGCAGCCGAACGAAAATACCAAGAACTGGCTAACTTAGTAACAATTGAACAAGCACTCGCCTTTTTAGGACGGCTGTTTGAACACCATGACTTTTCTCACTACCCTCTAGACGAACCGTTTCCGGAACTCGGCGCTATCGGCAAAAACAGCTTCCAAAGCGATACCGATCGCATTAAAGCTGAAGCACGCGAGGAAAACTTAAGCTTGCGTCAAGTAGCGTTAAAAGAAGCTACACCGCGCACTCCTTTTATGGGAACACCCGAACACATCGCTGATTTAATCGAATCGTGGTACGACCAACACGCAGCAGACGGCTTTATGATCATTGCCAATTTGCCAAGCGAACTCGAAGCGTTTGTCGATCACGTGGTGCCGATTCTACAAGAGCGTGGGATTTTCCGAACGGAATACGAAGGGACAACACTTCGGGATCATTTGGAGTTGCCTTATACGGAGAATATTCTTGCTGCAAAATCCAAAGACGACCGCATGCGCGTAAACGTATAAAAAGAAGCCTCTCAAAAATTCAATGAATTTTTAAGAGGCTTCTTTTATTCTAGCTCTGCGTCTTTTTCTATTGAATCCTCTGGAATGACTAAGTTTAACAAAATCGCAACAAAACAAGCGATTGTTATTCCGGATTGTCCAAATAATAGTTGAATAATGTCTGGAAATGCATTCATGGCATCGGGTACTTGACTTAATCCGAGTCCAAATACTAAAGATAATCCAATGATAATCTTTGCTCTCTCGTTTAAAGGCTCTGACGTCAAAATGTCTATACCGGTTAATGTAATTTGAGAAAAAATAATGACCGTGGCACCGCCAATAACGGCTGGTGGCATGGTAGAGATAAGCGCTCCAATCTTAGGAATAAGACCAGCCAATATTAAAAACACAGCGCCAACGGCTACGACGTATTTACTCATTATTTTTGTAAATGCGATCATTCCAACATTTTGACTGAAAGACGTGTTTGGCAACGAGTTAAAAACTGCTGCTAGAGAAGAGGTAAGTCCATTCGCTATTACTGAACCCGAAAGTTCATCAGACGTGGGTTCTCTGTCTGCTCCTCCATTCGTAATGGCTGTCACATCGCCAACTGTCTCAACAGATGTAACGATAAACATAATTAACATAGGAAGAATCGCTCCCCAGTAAAATTCCATTGGAAAATAAAAGGGTGTAGGGATTGAAAACCATGAGGCTTCTCTTATAGCTGAAAACTCAACCATACCTAGTGGCAAAGCCACGATATACCCAACAACGATGCCGATTAAAATGGAAGAGGTTTTAGCCATCCCTTTTGCATATCTATTTAGGAAGATCACAATGACCAAAACCAGTAAAGCCACCAGCCAGTTTTTAGCTGACCCAAAATTCTCAGATCCACTTCCTCCAGCCATAGATGTAATACCTGTAGGTAAAAGCGACAAACCGATCGTAAGAACGACTGTACCTGTTACAATTTTTGGGAAAAAGCGTTTTAATTTCTTGATAAAAAACCCTAAAGTTCCGCCGAATAACCCGCCAATCAGACTGGCACCTAATAATCCGGATATGCCATATGAGCTCGCTATTGCTATATTTGTAGGGAGAAACCCAAAACTCGTCCCCATCACGACCGGGAGTCCTGCACCAACCTTCCAGATGGGGTAACACTGGATAATCGTCGCCACTCCTGCCATGATCATTGCACTTTGAACCAATATTGTTAAATCAGCTCCTGTAATACCCACCACACCTGCGATGATGATAGGAACAGCAATGTTCCCTAGAAACATCGCAAAAATATGCTGTAGCCCTAATGGTATTGCTTCTTTTAATGGCGGCCTGCCGTCTACATCGTATTTGTTTGTGTTCGTCACTTTATGGCCAACTGTTGTTTTCATAAAACACCTCTTTTCAATTCCATTTGTATTCTAGTCTACCTTCATTATTTGTTTTGCTGCATAGTCCGCGCCTCTTTTTCTTGATATGCTTTTCCAATACTGCAAACTCTCTGTAGAAATTTCTTCTCTATCATTAAACGCATTCGCTAATTCTTCTTTGCTAAAGTTGTTTGGATCCAAGACGCTTCCTAATTTGTTCTTTTCAACATCATAGGCTATGTTAAACTGATCACTAGAAAATGGCAATATCACCATTTCTTTTCCATAGTACATAGCTTCTGTTAAGGTGTTGCACCCCCCGTGGAAGACAACTGTGTCGACATAAGGCATAAGGGCAATTTGAGGGATAAAACTTTCTATGATTGTATTGTGTGAGTGATATTTTTTTAACTCTTCTGCATGACTCCCTGCAGAAACAATCAATAAAACATTCGGATGAATTTCTCTGACTCCCAGGATTAGTTTTTCCAGTACATCTTTTCTATTCGATAAAAAAGTTCCTAAAGTTATCATGATGATTTTTTCTTTTGTATCTATTTTTTCTAGCCATTCTCCATTTAACGTAGCTGCTTTGAATGAATTTCCTATAAATAGTTTCTTTGGGTGTTCTTCCTGTTTGTCACTGTTGTTAAAATCAAAATAGTTGTAGATAACAGCGATATCAGAGACCAAACTAAAAGCATTACTAATTTTTTTAACAGACTTATTTTCAGTGATAAGATTATTAAAAACTTCAGTAAACTCTTTTTGAGTTTGTGTCGAAACCTGTTCGAGTCCCCTCAACTCTTTTTCCTCGATCGCTATAGCTGTAGGCCAGCTTTTCGGCACATTAAAATAGTCTCCTTCTTTTGGAATCGTGTTCGGATGGGGAGGACAAAATGTGATAAAAGGCAGACCTAAAGAATACAAGCTAAGCGTAACCGAATAAGATAAGATGTCGACCACATAAAGGTCCGCAGCTAGTGAATCATCTATTGCCTTTATCTTATCGACCAGCTCTTGTGGGTTATAAAGCATGTCAGCCCTTCTATGACGAGACTGCGTGATGAGTGTTTCGATTGCACCTTTTTTTGTCGACTCAAAAAACTCTTCTAATCTTATTCTCTCCGTATCTGGTTGTATGATGTGTTCACCTTCGCCTATGTTTTTATTTGAACTTATATCGATTTCATAAAAATTCAAATGCTCTTCCAAGATTTTTTCCTTGAACTCTATACTGCAACCAACTGTCACTTCTGCACCATGCTCTTGAAAACTTTTTGCTAGCACTAACAAGGGGTTAAAATGTGAATAGAAAGGTGGACTTATAAAACAGATTTTTTTATACTTCATTGTTTTCTTCTCCTTTTACAGCTAAATAAAACGACACAAACTCAGTTGAAATTTTGTTGATGGAAAAGTTTTCACTTACAGTTTTTTGACCTGCAGCTTGAATCCGTTTAAACTCTTCTTTATTCATTTTGGAATCGTAAAGGTGATTTTCTGTTTCTTTGGCAATGGTTTCCCAATTACTCGTATCGATTAAAAACCCATTTTTCCCATTGCTCATATAACTTTTAACTCCCCCTTTTATAGGACCTAGCGTTAGAAACTCCATGGACATAGCCTCTAAAATAGCGATACCAAATTCTTCTTTTACACTTGAGCACAGATAAATATGAGGATAGTCAAAATCTCTTTTCATGATATTCTCCTCAAGCAGCCGGATATCCAAATTCGACATGGCACCTTTGTGTATGAACCTGTCTTTGAATTGAGGATGCTTTTTTACGTAGTCTTTAAAAAAATCAATCACCCTTTTTTCTTCTTTGTTTGGTCTCTCTAGATCCCCTCCTATTAGTAAGAGGTTGTGAGTTTCCGAAAGTTTAGACTTTGACCACGCTTTTAAAAGTTCGATTTGTCCTTTTAAAACAGATAGTCTTCCTACATTTAAGATCACGGGTCTTTCAAAAAATTCTTTATGTGCTTTATTGAACTCCGCAAAGCGAGCTGAATAGCTCTCCACGCCCTCTATATCACTTGATTGATCTAATTGTATTCCTTCACCTATCATTTTCATTCTTCTATTTATCTTTCCATCTGTCAGTTGAGGGAAATACATCTCAAGTTCTTTTTTGACAGCTGCATTTCCTATCCCAACTATTCCGTCGCTTGTATCTATTAACTCATCACCTATTTTTATCTTGTTTAACTTTTCAATAAGCTCATTAAAACCCAGTTCTTTTAATTGGCCAGATCCATCAAACATGTTTCGGTGTGGGTCTGGCGTTAGTGTGAATACGAGTTTTTTAGTTAATTCTTTAGCCAGGTGAGCAACAGCTCTAGAAGCATTATCTAGAAATCGGATATGAAAAACATCCGGCTTTATTTTTGCTTGCTTTAAAAAATTGCCTATAAACCGTTTAATAAACAACTCTCTTTTAATAAACGGATCTGATACAGATGGGTCTAAATAGATTGGCAACCGAATAAATACATGGTCGTCTCCATACGAGCTGATAAAGGGCTTCGTTAATTCTTGAGTGATGGTAATCGTAAATACATGAGACACACTACTGTCTTTTGATATCTCTTCACCCAAGCTTTTTAATAATACTGCTAATCCCCCGTTGTTTCCTTTTCCACTATCTTCAAAATCTCCATAAAACATGGACTGCATAATCGAAATACCTTGCTTTTCAAACTCACTACCTGAAGCAAGTGCGCGAATGTAACTATCGTAAAAAACTTTATTTTTCTCATTTATTACATTTTCCCTGACGAAAGATTGATCCACAGTTTCCATTGAATCTAAATTCCCTAATAGATTGATCATTTGAATCTTTAAATTATCTGGATAATCCACGGTCACTAATTCGTATATAGTGTCTTTAAATCCCTGTCTTTTAAAACTATCCATATAGTCCAGTAAGTTGGAGATTAGTTCTACATCCCATTTGTACTTCTGCAGCATAAATACGATGTCCTCATCACTTAATAGATCGACATCGCATTCCATGCAAACATCCAAAACATGATAGAGCTGTTGGCTGCTATATTGTCGCTGTGATAGGAAGTCTGTTGTTATTTTCTCTATGATTGGCTTGAGCTCATCAGTGAATAGCTTTAAAACCGTATCTACGACAAATCGATCTGTATAGGAATGTACTCCCAAAAACGAGAACAATTCACCTAGTTCTTTTTCATCCAGCTTGTTTTTTCGCCCTAATTGCTTGATCTTTTGAATTTGATTTACCACTAGTCGTTCTTCGAAATCTATTTTCTTGCTCTTAGTTATATAATCATCTAAAAACCGGTGAGGATACATATAATTACTCTCATTCGCATAAACATGATTTCTCAATTCAATAAACTCATTCATTTTTCACCCTCCAATACCGTTAGTAGGTCAGTATTCCAATACCCTATACCCATAACTACTAATCTATCTATAAAGTTTGGTCATTATAGAGTGGTTTTAGGAAACAAAAAAAGGCCTTTCAGTAAGTTTACTAACTTAGTGAAAGGCCTTTGAGGTAATCTTCTTTAATGAAATATGAACGTTTAAAAAAATAGTTTTGGTGTTGCTAAATTACATCATGCCGCCCATGCCACCCATATCAGGCATGCCGCCGCCTTGTCCTGCTGGTTCTGGCAAGTCTGCCACAACTGCTTCAGTCGTCAAGAACATTGCCGCAACAGATGCTGCGTTTTGAAGTGCTGAACGCGTCACTTTTGTTGGATCGACGATACCTGCGTCTACCATGTTCACCCATTCGCCGTTTGCTGCGTTAAAGCCGATGCCGACTTCTTCTGTTTTCAGACGGTGAACGATGATTGAGCCTTCAAGTCCTGCGTTTGTTGCGATTTGACGAACCGGCTCTTCTAGCGCACGAAGTACGATGTTGATCCCAGTTGCTACGTCGCCTTCTTGTGATTCAAGAAGTTCAGCCACTTTGTTGTAGACGTTGACTAATGCTGTACCACCGCCGGCAACAATTCCTTCTTCTACAGCTGCACGAGTTGAGTTCAAGGCATCTTCAATGCGAAGTTTACGCTCTTTCAATTCGGTTTCTGTAGCCGCTCCGACTTTGATGACTGCCACGCCGCCAGCTAATTTCGCTAGGCGTTCTTGTAGTTTCTCTTTGTCGAATTCAGAAGTTGACTCTTCTAATTGGCTGCGGATTTGACTAACACGCGCAACGATGTTTTCTTGGTTGCCCGCGCCTTCTACGATCGTTGTGTTTTCTTTTGTCACAACCACTTTTGATGCACGGCCAAGCTGTGCGATATTCGCTGTTTTCAATTCCAGCCCTAGATCCTCTGTAATCACTTCTGCGCCCGTTAATGCTGCAATGTCTTCTAGCATTGCTTTACGGCGGTCACCGAAGCCTGGAGCCTTAACAGCTACTGCGTTAAACGTGCCGCGTAATTTGTTAACAACTAATGTTGCTAGTGCTTCGCCTTCAACATCTTCAGCAACGATCAGTAACGGTTTGCTTTGCTGAACGACTTGCTCAAGGATTGGCAAGATTTCTTGGATGTTGCCAATTTTCTTGTCGGTTACTAAAATAAATGGATTGTCTAATACCGCTTCCATTTTATCTGAATCGGTTACCATGTATGGCGACTGGTAGCCACGGTCAAATTGCATACCTTCAACCACATCAAGTTCCGTTGTAAAGCCGCGTGACTCTTCTAGTGTAATAACGCCGTCGTTACCCACGCGCTCCATTGCTTCAGCAATCAGTTTCCCAACTTCTTCGTCACCAGACGAAATCGCTGCCACTTGTGCGATCGATTCTTTGCCTTCGATTGGTTTTGAAATCACTTTCAATTCGCCAATTGCACTTTCAACAGCGAACTCGATTCCGCGACGAATGCCGACTGGGTTCGCACCAGCTGTTACGTTCTTCAAGCCTTCACGAATCATCGCTTGTGCAAGAACCGTTGCTGTTGTTGTTCCGTCACCTGCGATGTCGTTTGTTTTAGAAGCCACTTCCGCAACAAGTTTCGCGCCCATGTTTTCAAAAGCGTTTTCAAGTTCGATTTCTTTAGCGATTGTCACACCGTCATTGGTGATTAACGGCGAACCGAATTTTTTCTCAAGAACGACGTTACGTCCTTTTGGTCCAAGCGTTACTTTTACTGTATCTGCTAATTTGTCTACGCCTCTCAGCATTAAACTGCGTGCGTCTTCGCTGAACTTAATCTCTTTTGCCATGTTTAGCTTCCTCCTGTGTCGTTGGGTTATTTTAGCCTAAAACTGCTAATATATCGTTTTCACGTAAAATCAAATATTCTTTGCCTTCATATTTCAATTCAGAGCCTGCGTATTTCGAGAAGATGACGCGGTCGCCAGCTTGCACGTCTAGTTCTGTGCGCTGTCCGTTTTCACGGATAAGTCCATTTCCTACAGCGATCACATGGCCCTCCTGCGGTTTTTCTTGTGCCGATCCTGGTAAAACAATACCGCTTGACGTTTTTTCTTCCGCTTCGATGAGCTCAATAATTACTCGATCTCCTAGTGGTCTTAACAAATGAAACACCCTCCTCAAATTATCTAAATGTTCTCGATTAGCACTCTCAACCTTTGAGTGCTAACCCATAACCAAGTTTAATAAAATCTTCAGTCTTTTGCAAGTAAGAACTACTATGATTTTGATTTCTTTGCGGTTGTCTGCTGAAAGCTCTACAATAGAAGGAGTTTAAAAGTGAAAGGAATTATATTATGCCCACTAAACGCAAGAAATTTATAGACACGTTTTTTGAAAAAGATGCTACCACTAAACCCAGAATTCAAAAAAGCAGCAATAAGCGACCTACGTACAAAGGCAAAAAAACACCTCTTTACGTATTGCTAATTTTCATCGCGGCTCAGCTGTCACCAATCTTGTTTATCGCGCCAACCTTTAATTATTTTGAAGGCCAAGGCTTAGACCGTGAAGCTGCCAGTGCTGCAACGTCGGGCTGGCTCATCTTCCTGACGATGGGTATCGGGTTTATCCTCACACTTATCTTTGTTTTCCGAGACAAACGCTTTTTTGATATATGGAAAGGCAAAAAGTCTTCTGTCTTACTGTCCATTGTCTGGGGCTTTCTTGGCTTCTTGTTGTTACTAATCGGTCAATCCGTTGCTGCTTTGATTGAAATGGAGCTTCTCGGCATTGATCCCGGTTCTGAAAATACGGCGTCCTTAGTGAACATTGCCGATGCCGTACCGCTCGCCATCGTCTCTATTGTGCTTTTCGGCCCGGTTCTGGAAGAACTGGTTTTCCGCCGCGTGTTATTTGGTTCTCTCAATCAGACTACCAATTTCTTTTTCGCAACGGCTGTCAGTGCACTAGTATTTGCGTTGATCCATTTTGACTTTACGCACCTGTTGCTGTATTTCACGACCGGCTTGATTTTGGCATTTCTATACCAAAAAACGAAAAGCATCATCACACCGATCATTGCTCACATTTGTCTAAACGGCTATGTAATGCTTATTCAGCTCAATATGGATAAAATTTTAGAATTCCAAAAACAAATGGAAAATCTGCAGTAAAAAAAGCCTTCCCCGATTTACTTCGGTGGAAGGCTTTCTTGTTGTTCTTTAATCGCTTGCTGCTGCTCAGCTTTTAAGAATTTACGATAACCCACTTTGGCAATGAGCACACTAAATTCATACAGTATGATTAGCGGCAATGTCACAATCATATGCGAGACGATGTCTGGTGGCGTAATAAACGCGGCAATAATGACTAACCCAAGATAAGAATACTTTCGGTATTTTGTCATGAGCATCGGCGTAATAATCCCGAGCCTTGTTAAAAACAACATCACTACCGGCAACTGGAATATTAAGCCAAACGGCAACGTAATTTGAAACAAGAATTGAAAATATTCATTGATACCGATCGTTTCTTGAATATCCATGTTATCAGAAATACTCAGCATAAATCCAATGACATAAGGGAATAGGATGAGATACGCAAAAGCGATTCCCCCTAGAAACAGCAGCACGGAAAATGGAATATAACTTAACGTCGCTCTCCGCTCTTTATCGAGAAGTCCAGGACTGATAAACGCCCAAAACTGGTACATAATCAGTGGCGAAGTGATAATCAAGGCTAAGATCATCGTCACTTGCATAAAAATCTTCAATGGATCTGTAATTTTGAAAGCATTCAAGGTAAGATTTTTAGCTTCCTCTGTATACTGCAAATACTGGATTAGCGGCTGGGCAAGAAAAAAACTGATAATAAGCGCTAATACAAAGAAAACGACTAGAATGGTCAGTCGTTTTCTGAGTTCTCCTATATGTTCAATTAACGTCATGTCTTTTTCAATCATCGGACAAACATCCTATCGTATTTCCTTTTGCTCGTCTTTCTTCTTCAACTCTACTTTATCGTCGTCATCGTCTACAAGTCCTTTTGTAGCATTTTTAAACTCACGCAAAGACGAACCAAACGCTTTTCCAAGTTCCGGTAACTTTTTCGGACCGAAAACAAGTAAAGCAACAACACCGATAATGATGATACTCATTGGACCTGGCATACGTTGCACCTCCTGTATTATGGCTCTATTTTACATCATTCGAACCGGTTTGGCTATTTCGAAAGAGCCTAGAAATGTGAAGTTTTTAAGTCATTGTTGCTTGATTTGGTAAATCAATGTCTGCAATTCCACTGACAAATCGATGGTTTGGACACGGATATGATCAGGCACTGAAATTCGTACCGGTGTAAAGTTCAAAATCCCTTTAATATCAGTCTTTGCCAAGCGATCTGTTACTTCTTGTGCCGACCTTGACGGTACCGTCAAGATGACTAGCTCCACGCCGTACTCTTTGATTTTCTCTTCAATCTTGTCCGGGTGATACGTATCAATATCGTTAATTTTTTCGCCTTCTAACGGGCTGTTCGAATCGAACGCCACAATGATTTTCGTATTGTGGTTGCGATGGAAATTATATTTTAGAAATGCACCGCCTAGTCCTCCAACACCGATTAAGGCTACATTAGTAGCTTCGTCTTGATCTAGTGTCTTACGGAAAAACAGCAACAGCTCTTGAACGTCATAGCCATAGCCTTTTTTGCCAAGCGCACCCAAATGGGAAAAATCGCGTCGAATGGTAGCAGAATCGATTTTCATCGCTTCGCTTAATTCTTGCGAGGAAATCCGTTTTTGACCGGCATTCGCAAAATTTTGAAGGAAACGGTAATACAGCGGCAGCCTTTTGGTTGTGGCTTGCGGAATTTTAGATGTCTCGTGTAACATACCTTTCGCATCCTCCTGAGGTGTTGTCAAATCGTTTTCATCTTACAGTAGGACCCTTGATATGTAAAGGCTTGTGCAATTGCGAACAACTGCCCTATCAGCTACACTTAAAGAGAATAGAGGTGACCTACATGATTGTTTTACAAGTAAACCAAGTCCATAAATCATTTGGCGCAGAAGAGATTCTCTCAGGCGTTAAATTAGAAGTACAACACCGTGACCGCGTGGCATTAGTAGGCCGCAACGGTGCAGGAAAATCGACTTTATTGAAAATAATAGCGGGTGAAATATCGTACGATAGTGGCGACATTAGCATGCCGAAGGATTTAACGATTGGCTATTTAGAGCAACAGACCAATTTAGAATCCGACGCCACTGTTTGGGATGAAATGATGACGATTTTTCATCATTTCCGTGAACAAGAAGCCACACTTCGCCGTCTTGAAGGACAAATGGCCAATCCTGATGTCTACAACAACGCAACAGAAAACGATAAAGTCATGAAAGAATACGACCTGTTGCAACATGACTTCAAGGATGCGGGTGGCTATCAATACGAGTCCGATACACGAGCGATTCTCCACGGCATGAAATTTTATCAAGATGACTTTGACAAGAAAATAACCTCTTTATCCGGTGGCCAAAAAACCCGATTGATGTTAGCCAAGCATTTACTCAGTAAGCCACAACTGCTCATTCTCGATGAGCCGACCAACCACTTGGATATCGAAACCTTGAGCTGGTTGGAAAATTACTTGAAAAACTATCCGGGTGCGTTATTAATTGTTTCTCATGATCGTTATTTCCTTGACCAAGTCGTGACGCTCGTTTACGAAGTTTCCCGCCACCGTGTTAAAAAGTATACCGGCAACTACAGCCGTTACTTAGACGAAAAAGCAAAGCAATACGAACTGGACCAAAAGCAATTTGAAAAACAACAAGGCGAAAAAGCTAAGCTAGAAGATTACGTCCAGCGCAATTTGGCACGCGCTTCTACAACCAAAATGGCGCAAAGCCGTAGAAAAACTTTGCAAAAAACCGACTGGATGGAAGCTCCTAACGGCAATGAAAAATCAGCTAGTTTCGGCTTTACCATTAGTAAACAAAGCGGCAACGACGTTTTAAACGTTCAATCGCTAGAAATTGGCTATGGCGACAAACCCGTTTCTCGTGATATTTCATTAAAGTTATACCGACAAGAAAGTCTAGCTCTCGTTGGGCCAAACGGTGTTGGCAAATCGACTTTGTTGAAAACCATTATGAAAGAACTAAACCAGCTCGATGGTAATATCCATTATGGCGCCGGCATTCAGTTTGGTTATTACGACCAAGAGCAAGCCAATTTAAAAGGCAACAAGCTCGTACTAAACGAATTATGGGATGATTATCCGCTTATTAACGAAAAGGACATACGCGGCATCCTTGGACGTTTCCTGTTTACCGGTGACGATGTGCTAAAGCCCGTTTCAACATTGTCGGGTGGCGAAAAAGCCCGCGTTGCACTCGCCAAGTTGATGATGCAAAAAGCCAACGTGTTACTTCTCGATGAACCAACTAACCACTTGGACCTGGACAGTAAAGAAGTGCTGGAGAATGCTTTATTGGATTATCCGGGCACCTTGCTTTTTGTATCGCATGACCGCTATTTCATGAATCGCATCGCGTCGAAAGTGATTGAACTTACGCAAGATGGCACGTCTGAATACTTGGGCGACTATGATTATTACGTAGAGAAAAAATTAGAAATTGCTGAACTAAAAGCACTCGATGAAGCCGGTTCAGTTACCGAAGCAAAAACGATCACTACAGCCTCTACTTCGCAAATCGATAAAGAAGCTAAAAAACTGGAACGTCAGCTTGTTCGGCAATCCGATGAAGTTGAAAAATCGATGGAACAACTAGATTTGCAAATCACTGAAATTGAAGAGCAACTTTGCCAGCCTGAAATTTTCCAAGATCACGAGCGAGTATTGCCGCTTCAAAATCAATTAGAAGAACTAAAAGCAAACCATGAAGAAACGATGACCCAATGGCTCGAACTTCAGGAAAAAATTGAAAATATTTGATTTTGACCGGCTATCTATTAGCCGGTTTTTATATTACTAGATATAGGTCAATAGGGTTTCATCAAATATTTGTTTCCACAGATTTTTCCACATTCTTCAGCTTGTCTTACCAACTGTCAACAGACTTATGCACATTATCCACAGGTAAAATAAATATTGTACACATAGTTTTCCACTTCAAACCACACAATATATAGAATAACCTCCTTTTATCCTCTAGTTATAAACAGTTTATTCACAAATTGTGCATAAGTACAAATGTTCTCTATTGACAGAACAATAGAGGCCTTTTGTATGATCGTCAGAATTTTCGTAAAAAAAAGCAAGTAATTTCACATATTTCAGTGTACCTGAAATGATGAAATTACTTGCTTTTATTAAATCCATGAGGTTAAAGACATACCCGGTCGACCGTTCATGGCCATTGTGCCAAACAATCCTTTTTCGTACATAATAGTTCCTGCTGCTGCAATCATCGCTGCATTATCGGTACATAAAGGCAATGAAGGAATATAGAACGGAATACCTTTTTCCTTAAATGTTGTTTCCAACGAATGCCGCAATCCTTTATTCGCAGCAACTCCACCTGCAGCAATTACTTGGCGAACTTTGTACTCTTTAGCTGCACGGACTGTTTTCCCGGTCACCACTTCCACTACACTGTTTTGGAAACCAGCGGCTACATGCTCAGGAGCTACTTTTTCTCCACGCTGCGCGGCATTGTGCATATAGTTTAGCACCGACGATTTCAATCCACTAAAGCTAAAATCATAAGAGCCTTCTTCTAGCCAAATTCGAGGAAACGTAATAGCTTCGTCACTAGCATGCGCCAATCGGTCAATATGTGGACCTCCTGGATAAGGTAGATCCAATGTCCGCGCTACTTTATCATAAGCTTCTCCTGCTGCATCATCGCGCGTTTCTCCAATAACCGTGAAGTCTCCGTGCTCCTTCATGTAGATCAGTTCTGTGTGTCCCCCTGAAATAACGAGTGCTAAAAGAGGAAACTCCATTTCTTGCTCCAAACGATTCGCATAAATGTGACCCGCAATATGATGAACTCCGATTAAAGGCAGTTGATGCGCAAAGGCAAAAGCTTTTGCTGCATTCACACCAATTAATAAGGCACCGACGAGTCCAGGTCCTTCTGTTACAGCTACTGCATCCAACTCATTCGGCTCCATGCCTGCTAGTTGCAACGCCTCTTCAATCACCAAGGTGATTTGTTCCACATGATGCCTTGAAGCGATTTCCGGCACCACCCCGCCAAAACGTTTATGGCTCTCGATTTGTGAAGCCACCACATTGGAGATGATTTCAGTGCCATTTTTGACAATGGACGCTGCGGTTTCATCACAACTTGTTTCAATTCCCAATATATAAATATCTTTATTCATTAAAGTTCACCCACATGACTATAGCATCTTCGTAATTGTCCGTATAATAGCGTTTACGAATGCCACCATTTTTAAACCCTAGTTTTCGGTAAAGATTTTGAGCAACCGTATTGCTGACACGAGCTTCAAGTGTCATAAGAACAGCCCCCTGCTCTTTTGCTGTATCAATGGCAGCTTGCATCAATCCCCCACCCAATTTTTTACCGCGCTGATCGGGATGAATCGCAATGTTTGTGACGTGTGCCTCATCCATCACTAACCACATTCCACAATATCCAACGATGCCTACTTGTGTTTCAGCAATCACGTAATAGGCATGTTCATTCGTCACCATTTCATGATAAAAAGCATCTTTCGTCCAAGGCAATGTAAAAGATAAAACTTCTATCTCATAAACCGCATCAAGATCTTCAAGTGTCATTTTTCGAAAACTGACTGTTTCGTTCATAACACTTTACCTTCTTGCGCTTTATTGTAAGTTGCTTCGGCTTCCGTAATTCGGCGGTATTCAGGAACAGCATGATGAACATCACTTTGCGTTGATTTCCGGGCCAGCATAATCAGATTTGTTGCACGCGGCAACCTATTCTGAATTCTGCTAAAGTGTGCTCCCTCGCCAAATATCTCCATGATTAGCGCTTCGTGCAACGCTGCATCAATTCCAGTAAACAGTACCGGACGATTGAGTTCCTTTGTTTTCAGTAGAAACTCTTTCACATCACTATGTTGATCAGCAAGCACTGACTCTAAACCACTACCTTCATACAAACCAATAAAAGCTGTGCCACGGCGGGCATCCATAATCGGACAAACAAGTCCGTCAAACCCTTGTTCATTCGCCGCAAGCACTTGTAAGCTAGAAACTAGATGGAGCGGAATTTTCAGTGACCATGCCAAGGTTTTCGCAATGGTCAGGCCGATGCGCACGCCTGTATAAGACCCAGGACCTTCTGCTACAGCAATATGCGTCAGGTCAGTAGGCAATACTTTTGCTTTTTTCATCATTTCTTCTATCGCCGGCATAGCCGTCAACGAGTGATTGATTTTTAAGTTTGCTGTTTCTTCTATTAAGACTGTGTTATCTTCAATCAGCGCAATGGCTAATGGAGAGTTCGAAGTATCGATTCCAAGATAGATCATAGGTTTAGCTCCTTGCACAGATTTTCATAGCGCTTCCCAATCGGCTTGAGGATTATCTCGCGTCCTTGTTCAGACTGCCGATTAATCGTAATTTCCAGACGTTCTTTTGGCAAGTAGTCTTCTATAAAGATTGCCCATTCTATTACAGATACTGCTTCGCTACTAAAAAATTCATCGAATCCAATGTCTTCCTCGCTATTCTCAAGACGATAGACATCGAAATGATTCAAATCCAGTCGACCTGAGTACTGTTTCAAAATCGTAAAGGTCGGACTGTTTACCATCCGTTGAATACCAAGTCCTTTGGCTAAGCCTTTGGTGAAAGTTGTTTTACCTGCCCCTAAGCCACCCGCTAATGTTAGAAGGTCTCCAGGTTCCAATTTGCTTGCTAGAGTGGCCGCAAAAACCTCAGTTTCCTCGGGCGAATTCAGCATTATTGTATTAGTCATTATCATGTCACCTCTATTGAGTCTTTACATAGTTTAGCGAAATAATCGTTGTAAATCAAAATATATTGTTTTTCTTTTCCGTTTGTCAATTTAAGCTAGACAGATCGACTCTATTCAGGTGACTCAAAAATGCCTCCAGAAGTGTACGGTAATCCAGCGACTTCCGTCGGATGTTATTCCGCTTGTCAACGACTGTGGAAATGAACGAATCGACCTCGTTGAAGTTCATTTCTTTTGCCAAACGGTCTTTTCGAAGAAGGCAGTTGGAGTGTTCATTCAAGGTGCTAGGATCCACAAAGTAAATTGAGACGTCGGACCAGCAGCGTTTTCCAGTTGGAGAATTCTTTCCTACAGTTAAACGTGATGAATTTGAACAGGTTTTTGGGAACCCCTTGAAACCACTGGTTTAACGCGGTTTCACTACCGCATACCTTGCGTCCTATAGACTTCAAGGCGATGATACCTTTCGACCCGCGTGATTACTGCACTTTTGTGGCGAGCGCCCACAATGGTGTCGCCCTCGATGTGCCCGAACTCTTTTGGGAATGCAGGATAATCAGTTTCCCGTTCGGAAATAAGCCGTTTGAACGCCTGCTTCCCGCGTTGTTCCTGGTGACCACTAGGTTTCCCTTTCATCGGCAATGTGGCAACATCAAAGACCCGATTTTTGAACATGCAATAGAGCATCCGCACAATTGATTGCCGTTTCTGCGTGACCCTTAATGACGACGGGAGTCCATCATTGCACCATCTTGTCTTGAATATAGACAACTTGTTTCTCCGGTAAGACCCGTTTTCGTCGGCCGCAACGTTTCTTGCTTTTCATGTATTGTGTGTAAAAATCGAGGACTGTATGCCCCAATTTCAGAAAGCTGATGACATTGTAGGTTGGCTGCCTGGAACGGTTCAGGCATTCTGCAATGATCGCCATAGGTATATGTTGACGGTGGTAGGATTCTATCATCACCCATTCATCGGTGATCACTCTGCTGTTTTCTTTGGTCGGAAAATACATGTAGCGTGTACCACGAATGGCTTTTTCAATTGTCTAGCTTAATTTTACAATCGGCGTTTCAAAAAAAAAAGATGAACACAGCGGGATCGCTGCGTTCATCTTTTAAATTACGGTCCCGACCGGGATCGAACCGGCGATCTCCTGCGTGACAGGCAGGCATGTTAACCGCTACACCACGGGACCAAAAAAAATAGACCAGCGACGTCTTACTCTCACAGGGGGAAACCCCCAACTACCATCAGCGCAAAAGAGCTTAACTGCCGTGTTCGGGATGGGAACGGGTGTGGCCTCTTTGCCATCATCACTGGACTATTTGGTTGAGTGTTTGTTCACTCAAAACTGGATAAACGACAGGTGAAACAAGCAAGTTTTTCGCATACAGTGTGTTGGTTAAGTCCTCGATCGATTAGTATTCGTCAGCTGCACGTATCGCTACGCTTCCACCTCGAACCTATCTACCTCATCGTCTTTGAGGGATCTTACTTGCTTGCGCAATGGGAAATCTCATCTT